>JANXUM010000504.1 GCA_025356215.1 Bryobacter sp.
TCCGCCTCTACCGCCCCGGCCCATAAAGCACAACCCCCGGCCGCTCCGCTGTCACGCTCCCATCTTTCATGACAAGCTTCCCATTGACGATCACATCCCGAAACCCCACTGAATACTGATGCGGCTTCTCAAAAGTCGCGCGATCCCCCACCGTCGCCGCGTCAAAGATCACGACATCGGCCTTCATCCCCGGTCGCAGCAACCCGCGGTCCCAGATCTTCAATCGTTGCGCTGGATACCCGCTCATCTTACGCACGGCCTCCTCCAGGCTAATCACCTTCTTCTCCCGCACATACAAACCCAAAACGCGCGCAAAGGTCCCATAGTTACGAGGATGCGGCACCCCGGCGCCCATCACGGAGATCCCCCCATCGGAAGCAATCATCGTATAAGGCGATTGCATAATGCGTACAACATCCTCCTCCGCAATCGCATGATAAACAGCGGAACAGTTACCCTTCTTCAGAATCTCCATGGCCGTCTCCGCCGCGTTCTCAAGACTAACCGCAACCCCCCGCGCCTGAGTCAAGTCAGCTAGACTCTTCCCCGCCAGCGACGCGTCAAAAGCGCAACTGGCAATCACGACGTTCTTCGCGTCCCCGGCCCCCCGGTCATTTTGCAGCCGATTCACGATCTCCGTCTTAATCCTCCCCCGCTGCACCGGCGCGTTCAGCCGCTCCCGCAGCCCCGCAGTCCCCCCGTCCTGCGACCACTGCGGCAACAACGCCGCCAATCCGGTCGACGAAGCCGTGTACGGGTACTGATCAATCGTTACGTCGATGCCCCGCGCCCGCGCCTCTTCCACCATCCGCAGCGTATCCCGGCTCTTGCCCCAGTTTTCCTTGCCAATCACCTTGTGATGCGTCACTTGCGTCGGCAGCCCACCCTCCTCGCCAATCCGAATCGTCTCCCGCACGCCCTCCACAATCGACGCCGCCTCGTCCCGCATATGCGAAACATGAATGCCCCCCATCGGGCCCACCACCTTGGCCAGTTCAATCACTTCTTCAGTCGGCGCATAATTCGCAGGCACGTAAAACAAACCCGTCGACAACCCAAACGCCCCATCGCGCATCGCCTGCCGCGCAATGCCCCGCATCCGCTCCATTTCCTCTGCCGTCGCCTTACGGTTCGCCAGCCCGATCACTTCCTGCCGAATGCTCCCATGCCCCACCATCATTCCGACGTTCACCGTCCGCGGCGTCTTGTTCAATCGCTCCAAAAACGGTGCCAGCGGAATCGGCGAACTCCCGTCCGGCCCTTCGATAAAAGTCGTCACCCCTTCGCGCAAATAGTTCTCCGCCGTCGGCACCTCAAAGATCCCGCCCCGCCCATGCGAATGAATATCGATAAAGCCCGGCGCAACCACCATCCCCTTGGCGTCGATAACGGTCTCGCCCGTCGCCCCCGGCATGTGGCCCACCGCCGCAATCGAGTCGCCTTTCACCCCAATCGAACCGAAGTACGACGGATTCCCCGCCCCGTCCACGATCCTCGCGTTGGTGATCAAAATATCGAATCGCGTCTGCTGCGAAAATGCCGCGACGGCAAGGAACGCCGCTACAGCCAACCGATTTCCGATGAGTGCCATATAGGTTCCAAGATACAAGCAAACGCGATTCCGCGATGGCGAGCCGCGAACGATGTCATGTTAATCTGACACTGTCTTGTTTATACGACTCGTGATGTTTTTGACCGCCCTCCCCGCGCCCGCCGATCTTGGCGGAGTCCTGCGCGACCCCAGCGGCGCGCCCATCTCCGGCGCAACCATCGAAGTCACCGCCACCGCCACCGCCCTCCGCCTCGATACGCTCACCAGTCCCACCGGCGAGTTCCGCTTCTTCGCCCTCCCCACCGGGGCTTACAGCCTCACCGCCACCAAGGCCGGCTTCGCCCCTCTCACCCGCGACGGTCTCGCCCTGCGCGTCGGCGACACCGTCTCTCTCGTCCTCACGCTGCAACTAGGCGACGAAAGCCAAAGCCTCAACGTCACGGCTGCCCCTCCCTTGCTGCAATCCACACGCGGCACCGTCAGTTTCGCGCTGGACCAAGCTCGCCTCACCGCGTTCCCATTGGACGGACGCAACTTCGTCCCCCTCATCGCACTGTCTCCCGGCGTCAACCTCCCCCCGGGCGGTCTCTTCCCGCGCATCAACGGCAGTCGTCCCCGCGTCAGCGAATACATCTACGACGGCATCAGCGTCCTGCAACCCGAACCCGGCCAGGTCGCCCTCTATCCGATCATCGATTCGATTGAGGAGTTCCGCGTCGAGGCCAACAGTTACTCCGCCGAATACGGTCGCTCCAACGGCGGAGTGATCTTAGTCAATCAAAAGTCCGGCACCAACACCTTCCACGGCACCCTCTTCGAGTTCTTCCGCAACGAGAAGCTCAACGCCCGCAACCTCTTCGCAACCGTCGGGCCCAAGCCCCGCTTCCGCCGCAACCAATATGGCGGCGTCCTCGGCGGCCCCATCCTCTCCAACAAGACCTTCTTCTTCACCGCCTGGCAAGGCACCCGCCTCAACACCGGCATCGTCCGCACCAGCACCATCCCCACCGTGCTTCAGAAGCAGGGCGTCTTCACCAACTTGACGATCCCCCTCAGCCGCATCGACCCGCTGGCGGCATCGCTACTCTCCCGCTATCCCGACACCACTCAGACAGGTGCCAACAACAACACCCGAACCACCAACGACGACACTAGTCAAGACCAACTCGACGGTCGCCTCGATCATTACTTCAACGCCCGCCATCGCGCCTTCATACGTTACTCAGCCCTAAGCGACAACACCGCCTCGCCGCAGCTCGACTCTGTATCGCTCTCACGCACCCGCGCCGGAAGCCTGGCCGCGCAGTTCACTTCAACTCTCACTCCCACCGCCGTCAATCAAGCCCGCTTCGGTTACACCTTCCGCGCTTTCACTCGCGCCAACTCAGCCGACCCCCTGCCCACTTACGACATCGTCGGCTTCCAACCCCTCGGCGCCCCCGCCCACAACGTCGCCAACCAGCGCACCTCCGTCACCCAGTTCATCGATACTTTCTCCACGCTCAAGGGCCGTCACAGCCTCAAGGCAGGCGCTGACATCCGCCTCGAACATCTCGATATTCGGCAGCCCGCCAACCCCTACGGCAACTACCAATTCACCAACATCTTCAGCGGCAACTCCTTCGCAGCCCTTCTCCTCGGACAAGTCAATCGCTATTCAATCGACAAGCAACTCGGGCCCCTCCAGCCCCGCGCCCGCATCGCCGAGTTCTTCGTGCAGGACGATATCCGCGCCACCAACCGCCTCTCGCTCAACCTCGGCTTGCGCTACACGCTCAACTTCCCCTCAACCGTCCTCGACAACCGGGTCGCCGTCTTCAACCTCAACACCCAAAAGTTGGACTTCCCCTCCACCGCCCGCAACCTCGAGAAACTCAACTTCGCGCCGCGTCTGGGCCTCGCCTACAAACTGTCCAATAGCTTGGCAATCCGAGCAGGATACAGCCTAACTTGGATCGAGCAAGCCGGCATCACAACCCCCTTCACAACGCCCCTCTTCCCCTTCGTCCAAACCCTCACCCAGCAGGCCCCGGACAACACCACTCCGGCCTTTGCATTCGCGCAAGGCCCAACCGTCCAGGCCCAACTCCCCGGCCCTGACACGGGCCTCGGACAAGGCGTCTTCGCAACGCAACGCGACAACGGCAGCGGCTACGCTCAGCAGTGGAACCTGTCGCTGCAGCGAAGCTTCGGCGCCCACTGGAGCGTCGAAGCCGGCTACCTCGGCTCCAAGCTCACCCGCCTCGGCGTGCCTGACGTCAACCTCAACCAGGTGCGGATCGAAGACGTGGCGGCTGGCCAACTAATCCGCCCCTACCCGAGATACAACATAGTTACGCTGTACCGCAATAACATCGGGCACTCCACTTACCATTCCTTCCAATCCCGCTTAGAGAAGCGCCTGTCCCAAGGCCTCACTGTTACTGCCGCCTACACATGGTCAAAACTCATCGACGACGCCGGGGCCGTCTTCGACTCGGCCATTCTCACCGGCCCGGTCCTCAACTACCAGGCCGCCGACAGCTTCAACAAGCGCCTCGAGAAGGACGCCTCCACCGGCCACATCCCGCATATCTTCTCAAGCGGCCTGCTCTATCAACTCCCCTGCGGCCTGCAATTGGCCGCAATCCTCCG
>JANXUM010000606.1 GCA_025356215.1 Bryobacter sp.
CTTCGATGGCATGCAGGTCGGCGTAGACCTTTTGCAGTTTGACGTGATCGGAGACCACGGCCGGAGACTCGGCTTCGTTGCGCGTTGCGGTGAGGCGGTCTTCGGCGTCGGCGATCTTGGTTTCGATCTGATCGAACTCGCGCTGCTCTGTGTAACTCAGCTTCTTCTTCATCGCGTTCGATTGGGTGCTGGCTGTCGACTTTGCCTTCTGGACCGGCGCTCGCTTGGCCAGTAGATCGATTTCGTATTGCTCGTAGTCGGCGTACATCGTTGCGCCGCCTTGGCCATCTAGACCCAGGACGTGGGTGGAGGCGCGATCCATCAGGTAGCGATCGTGGGTGACCAGGACCAGGGCTCCCGCAAATTCGTCGAGGGACTCTTCCAGCACTCCCAAGGTTGGGATGTCCAGATCGTTGGTGGGCTCGTCTAGAAGCAATACGTCGGCGGCTTGGAGCATGAGGCGCGCCAGGAGCACGCGGGCCTTTTCTCCTCCCGATAGGCGGTGTACGGGCTGTTGGAGTTGGTCCACTTCGAAAAGGAATTTGCGGGCCCAGGCGTTGACGTGGATGACGCGGTCCTGAAAGATGACTGAGTCGCCGTGGGGGGCGAGGGCGACTTTGAGCGTAGCCAGGGGGTCGAGCTGTTCGCGCTGTTGGTCGAAGTAGACAACCTTCAGGTTTTCGGCGCGCTTGACCGTGCCCGCGTCCGGTTGAAGAGTTTCGAGCAGCAGCTTGAGAAGCGTTGATTTGCCGCTGCCGTTGGCGCCGGCGATGCCCAGCTTGATGCCGGGGACCAGGACCAGGTCGAGGTCTTTAAAGAGAAGCTTGCCGCCGAGGGACTTGGTCAGGCCGGTTGTTTCGATCAGGCGCTTGGTCTGGCGGTAGGACGAGGTGAAGTCCATCGTCGTCGTGGAGACCTTTTCGCGGTTCTCCATCTCTTTGAGCTCGCTGATGAGGGAGTGCGCGGAGTCGATGCGGGCTTGGGACTTGCGGGTGCGGGCCTTGGCTTTGCGGCTGAGCCAGACGAGCTCGCGGCGGACAACGGCTTCGAGACCCGACTTGCGGGCGCGCTCGGCGTCGAAGTACTGCTCGCGGCGCTCTAGAAACTTCGAGTAATTGCCTTCGACGCGATAGAGGCCGTCGGGGTAGACCGAGTTGAGCTCGGCGACGTGAGTGGCGGTGTTTTCGAGGAACTGACGGTCGTGCGAGATGAGGACGCTGGAGAAGGGGGCTTGGCGCAGGGAGCGCTCCAGCCAGAGTATGCCTTCGAGGTCAAGATGGTTGGTGGGCTCGTCGAGGAAGAGGAGGTCTGGGGATTGAGACGCGGCGTGGGCGATGGCGAGGCGCTTCTTCCAGCCGCCGGACATAGAGTTGGTTTGAAGATGCGGGTCTGTGAAGCCGGCGAGGCCAAACCAGATGTTGTCCGAGGTGAGGAAGTCTTCGACGGTGGAGCCGTCGGGGAAGACGGGATCCTGGGGGACAGTGGCAATCTTGAGGCCTTTGCGCGGAGCGACGATGCCGGAGTCGGCTTCGTCTTGCCCCGAGAGGATCTTGAGGAGTGTGGACTTGCCGGCACCGTTGGGGCCGATGAGGCCAAGGCGCTGGTTGTCCTCGATGGTGAGAGAAACGTTTTGGAAGAGGACGGTAGCGCCGAATTGCTTACCGAGCGATTGGACGCTGAGAAGGAGACCCATTGTATACAAAAATAGCGCGGCCAGCAGCAGGTTAGCCAGTGGCCGCGACCTCAAAGAGGTTCAGGGGTAACGAATGAAGAACTCAACGGGTAAAAAAGGTAAGTAGAGCGAGCGGCGAGGCTGTGGGTAAAAGATGGCTCGATGGGGAGCCGGGCGCGGGCTGGGCGCGGAGGGAGCTACAACATGTAGCACCCACGATTTGATCTCAGAACGAGTGGGAGCGCCAATCGAAAAAATTTATGGGTGGGGCCCGGGGAGGGATCGCTAAGCTTGCGGATATGCGTTGGCGGCGATGGATCTTGATCGCGGCGGTGACCGCGCCGGTTTTACTGATAGTTGCACCGGCGGTTGGGCTGGCTGAATTCGCTCTGCGGCGACCGAGGCCGAGGCCGGCGGCGGTGCCTTACGATGCGGCGCGGGTGAGGATTCTGGCGGAGGATGGCGTCGGCCTGGTGGGGGACTTTGATGCGGCGCAGGATGTTTCGCGCCGATGCGTGGTGCTGCTGCATGGGGTGGGATCGAAAAGGCAGGAGCTGCCGGGCCTGCAGGCGGATTTCCGCGCGGCGGGATACAAGGTGCTGCGGCCGGACGGGCGAGGGCATGGGGAGTCGGGTGGGGAGCGGGTAACTTACGGATTACTCGAGCGGGGGGACCTGCGGCGGTGGGTGGATTATCTCGATCAGCAGGGCTGCGGCGAGGGGATCTTTGCTCTTGGCTTGTCGATGGGCGCGGCGGTCCTGCTGGAGACGCTGCCGGAGGAGCCGCGGATCCGCGCGGCGGTGGCGGAGTCTTCGTTTAGCAGCTTTAAGGCGATTGGCGAGGACCGGGTGCGGCAGATGCTTCCTTCCTTGGGATTGTTGGCCCGGTCGATCACCGGTGTAGGGATCGGCTATGTCAATTTGCGCTATGGATTGGATCTGTCGGCGGCGTCGCCCGCGGCCGGGGCCGGGCGCGTGAAGGCACCGGTGTTACTGATCCACGGAGCGGAGGATACGAACATTGGCGTGAAGCACTCGCGGGCGTTGTTGCCATTGTTTGGGAAGGCGGAGCTTTGGGTGGTGCCGGGGGCGCGGCACGTGGGTTGCTATGAGCGGGATCGTGTCGCGTACATGAGGCGGGTTACGGATTGGTTCGACGCGGCGGTTTTGGGTCGTTGAGGCTGCCGACAAGGGCGGGGAAATCGAGGGCCTCGACGCCCACGGTCAGGGCGGTGGAAAGGGTGGCGCCGGGGGATGGCTGGTGGACGAGCGTAAGGCGAAGATCCTTGGCGGATCCGATGGCGTTTTTCAGGGATAGCATGGGCTTGGCCATGGCGGGCAGGGGAGTGCGCGTGGCTTTGCACTCGACCATACGGAGGCTGCCGGCGTGGGAGGGGAAGAGGAAGTCGACCTCGAGGCCTTGTTGGTCGCGGAAATAGTAGAGCTCCGGGGCTTTGCCCGCGTTGACCTGGCTCTTGAGAATCTCCGCACCGACCGCGCCCTCAAAGACGGGGCCGTAAAAGGGAGAGCGCTGCAGCTCGGCCATCGTCTGTAGGCCGAGGAGATGGCAGGCGAGGCCGGAATCGGCGATGAAAAGCTTTGGGCGTTTGATGAGACGCTTGCCGAAGTTCTCAAAGTAGGGCTTGACGAGGATGATCTGGCCGGTGAGTTCGAGAATGTCGAGCCAGCTTTGGACGGTGGGGACTGATACGCCGAGCGGAGCGGCCAGGGCGCTGGTGTTGAGCATCTGGCCGTGGCAACTGGCGACGAGAGAGAGGAAGCGGCGGAAGGCTCCGAGGTCGCGGATGTTGGCGACCGATCGGACGTCGCGCTCAAGATAGGTTTGCAGGTAAGAACTGAACCAGGTGCCGCGGAGTTTAGGGAGGTCGAGGACCTCGGGGTAACCGCCGGAGAGAAGGCTGAGTTTTGGAGACTCGCAAAGGCTGAGGGGCATGAGGCGCAGGATGGCCGAGCGGCCCGCCATCGACTCTGTGACGTTGCGCATGAGCGAGAACTCCTGGCTGCCGGTGAGCACCCACTGGCCCATCTTGCGGGGGCGGGCGTCGATGCGGCTGCGGATGTAGGGGAAGAGCTCTGGGGCGTTTTGGATCTCGTCGATGATGGCGGGGGAGGGGAGGTCGTCCAGGAAGGCGCGAGGGTCGGCGCGGACGCGGGCGAGAATGTCGGGGTCCTCGAGAAGAGCGTAGCCGGCGTTGGGGAGGAGACGGCGGAGAATGGTGGTTTTGCCCGCGCGGCGGGGGCCGGTGAGAACGACGGAGGGGAAGGCGGAGAGCACTTGTGCGAGGTGGGGCTCGATCTTTCGGGCGAGGAAGCGCATGTGAGTAGTTTAAAGTGTAAGCTTAAAAAAATCAATGGTTGGAAGGAGTTTTGGTCGGGATGTAGGTTTGAGTAGTTTAAAGTTGAATTTTAAAAGACTCAAAGAATTTGATGGCGGAGTGGGATCGCTGGAGAGGGTTGGACGGAGTACGTTTGCGCGACAGGCGAATCCTGGGGTATACTCAGAGATTGTGAAGGTGCGCTTTAGCGTGCCCTTGCGCGAAACGGTTGCGCTCATGGCATTTCAGATTGCCGGGTGGCGGGTTCGCTGTTTCAATCTTAGGCAAGACCAAACCCCCTGGTTGAGCATGTTGGAGTAAATTTATGGCCAAATATTGTCCCGTTACCGGTAAGAAGCCAATCAGCGGCCACACGGTCTCGCACGCGAACAACAAGACGAAGCGTCGCTTTGAGCCGAATCTGCACGTCAAGCGGATTTGGGTGGCGAGCGAGAAGCGTTTCATTCGGGTTCGGATCACGGCCCGGGCGATGCGGATTATCGACAAGAACGGCGTCGAGAGCGTTCTCGCGTTGCTGAAGAAGAAGTAGAAGTCGAGAGTATCCAGGAGAAAGCATCATGCGTATCAACATTAAATTGGTCTCGACGGCCGGCACCGGCCACTACTACACGACCACGAAGAACCCCAAGAAGACAACCGAGAAGCTGACGAAGAAAAAGTTCGATCCGGTGGTTCGCAAGCATGTGGACTACAAGGAATACAAGATCTCATAGCGATCTTTCGCTTGTACTGTGTTTTCCGACGCCGCCCCTTACCGGGCGGCGTTCGCTTTTTTAGGCAGGATCGATTTGAGCTGGCGACGGATCCCATGAATCAGTAAAGCGGCGAATGCAAACAGATACAGCGCGCGCGCGGCGGCCATCCCGAGGACCCAACCCGAGTCTTCCTCTTTGAACTGGAACTTTGGAGCGGCACGGAGGGCGTCGAAATCAAGCGGGCGACGTTTGGCCAGAAACGGGAGCATGTAGCGTTGCCATTGATCGAAGTAGGCCAGGGAGGCGGTGCGGAATCGCGAGTAGCGGGACAGGCCAGTACCGGCCAAATCGTCGATGGCGGACTGAGTGAGTTCGAGAGGGGAGAGCCAAGAGGCGGCTTGGGCAAATTGGTCGAGCGATTTAACGCTGGCCTCGAAGGTGGCAATACGCGGTGCCAGGCGATCCTCGATGAGGAGGTTGGTCAAAGTGGATAGATCGGAGGGTGCCAGCGGCTGGGACCAGTCGAAAGCCGGTGCGCCTCTGCTTTGCAGAAAGCGGTCGAATTGGGCGTGATCGGCGTTGCGCACATCGATGATGAGCTGTCGTCGTTCAAGGACCACGGCAAGACGGGCGTGGGGCGGGACGAGCGTGGATTCAATCGTATGAAGCGTGAGCGGAAGGCCGAGGAGAATGAGCACGCACCAAGCCGAGTAGGAGAGCGCGGCACCGGCAAAGGTGGGCTGGCGCAACAGACACCAGACAAAGAGCAGGAACCAAACCAGAAGGTAGACACCGACGATCAGGGCCCACAGGGAGAGGCGTGCCAGCGCCTCGTTGGAGGCGATACGGAGGCCGTTGGTGTAGAGGGCGCCGAGAGTTGTCAGCAATAGGAGGCCGAGGAAAACGCCAAGCGGAAGGAAAATACTTTCGATACAGAAATCGAACAGGGAAACGCGGCCCTCTTTGAGTTTCGCCACCGCGCCGCTGGCCAAGCTATTGCGGTAGACGAGAAAGCAAAGGGGCAGGATGGCTACGGGCAGCGCCAGGAGGAAGGCGAAGTTTAAGTCCACTCTTCCGAAGCGGCGGCGGGCCGGGTGTTCGATGGGATCGATGTTGGAAAGTGGACGGGCGGCGAGGATTCGGATGAGATGCATCGACGGAGCGATGCCCATGTAACCGGCGCTGAGTTGGGGGAGCGCGGGCGGCGGTAAAAGAATCTCGACGTAGGCTGTGGCGGGATTGGAGGATTGTGGATCGCGCAGCGCATTGGCCTGGATCTTACGTTCGCTGTCGGCCAGACGGGTGGTGTTGGAGGCCGCAAAAAGGAAAAGCGCGGCCAAGGCGGCAATCCAGAGAGCCTGCAGTGAATAGGAAAGCCAGGCGGATATTTTCACGAAAGTTTCTCCGAGGCGGCGTTGGCGGAGGCAATGTTGGTGGAGGTGCCCGCTGCGGCGAGGAAGAGCCCGACGGCGGCCCAAAGAGCCAGTCCAATGGAGGGGATCAGGCTGGAGCCGAGGGAATGAACCGGGTTGGGAAGAGTAGAGCGGACGGAGGGAATTTGGCTCCAATATTCTGGCCCGCGGGCGACTTTAACCCCTTCGACGCCGCTGGATTGGACGACATCGTCGTAGACCTTCTTCACAATTCTGTCCCAAGCGAGATCGGCCTGAGCGAGCAACTCACGTTCGCTGGCGAAGTCGGTGGCGGCGAAGGCCGCAGAGGCGAGTTGGACCGCTGTGAACGGGAGAAGAAGAGACGCACACTGTTCAAAGCGTTCCTGGCGGGAAAATTGGTTCCGGATCTCGCCGAGGTTTCGTACGAAGACTTCGCGCTGGTGGCGCTCCTCCTTTTGCAACATGATGGCGGAGAGGTTAACCGGCATCTGTTCGATGGATTTTACCTTGTAATCGGCGAGGGCCTCGGAGATGAAACGCCGCTCGCGATCCCGGCGTGGCTCAACCCCGTTATAGCCGTTGCGGGTTTCGAAATCGATTTTGCGCGCCAGTGTGTCAAGGGTTGGAACTGGATAGAGAACCGCGGCAAGGTTGAGGGTCGCTGGGCGGGCGAGGGTGAAATTGAAGAGCCAGAACAGACAGAGCAGGAGAGCGGGAATGGAGAGATCGCGCCCAGGGCGGAAGGCGAACCAGCAAATGCTGGCCGCGGCGACGATGTAAAGGAGGTAGCCGGCGAGAAGCAGCATGAGGCGGATGGCGCCGTCGACGCCAAGAGCGCGCCAAGCGAAGGCGGCGGAGAGCAGGCAGCCGACGGCGACGGCTGGGCCGCAGATTTCCGTGAGATGGAGGATTAGGTTTGCCAGGCTGACGGGCCGGTCGGGCGGGTTGGAGTTGCGAATCCGCCAACAGAAAAAAATGGCCAGGGCGGGAATGGCGAGTTGGAGAAGAGCGGCGGCGCTGAGGTCGGCTTGGCGCCCCGAGGGGAAGTAGTCATAACCGATCTGATCTTGGGACCGGGCCACGCGACCGAGTTGCAACCAGGCGGAAGTAGCCAACCAAGGCCCGTCTCCGGAATCGAAAAGGGAAAGTGGGGACGCCGCCAGTGGCGTATAGACGGCGTTTGAGAGCGTATCGAGCGGGAAAGCCGGGAGGGGACTGCTCCATTGCTGTGCGGCCATTACTGCGGCGGCCTCGGTCTCCTGTCGAAGCGTGTCACCCCGCAACCATTGGAGCCCGACCAGGATTGCGACGGCTAAAGGAAGCGCGACACGGATCCAGGACGGGGAAGCTTGTAGCGATTCTCGATTGCCATCCGTCATAAGCCTTACAGTTTCTCATGCGCGGCATATGCCGAGGCATGTAAAAATAAAGGCGGCTCAATTAACTACGTGGCGATTCGACTTCAAATACCCGCTCGCGCCTTTTGGGTGCGCATCTTTCTGAACCCGGTGGGCCGGATTGTTCTGGCGACGATGGCTTTTTTGTTTATCGCCTCGGTGCTGCTGTTCGGCTTTATGTACAGCAAGTATTCTCGCGAGATTGACGAGAAGTTGGCGGCGGGGCCTTTCCGCAACGCATCGAAGATCTACGCCGCACCGCATGTTCTGGCGCTGGGCGATCCGCTGGACCGGGAGGAGTTGGTCGGTCAACTTCGCCGCAGCGGCTACAGTGACGCGAGCGGCAATCCAGTGGGCCACTACGTCTTGAGGGGCGACGCGATTGAGATCTACCCGGGGCCCGATTCGTTTTTCGCGCGCGATGGGGGGCTGGTCCGAATTGCCGACGGGAAAATTTCGCAGATTGTTTCCCTCGCCGACAACAGCGTGCGGAACCAGTATCAGTTGGAACCGGAGTTGGTGACGAACATTTTTGACCGCTCGCGGGCCAAGCGGCGGATGACGCGCTACGAGGATTTGCCGAAGCAGTTGGTGCAGGCGGTGACGAGCGTTGAGGACAAGCGATTTTTCAAACATTCGGGCTTCGATCCGATTCGAATCGTGAAAGCGCTGATTGTCGATATCTCAACCGGGCGCCATGCCGAAGGGGCGTCGACGATTAGTCAGCAACTGGCGCGCGGCTTTTTCCTGACGCCGGAGAAGACGTGGCGCCGGAAGATCAACGAGGCGCTTTACACGTTGATTCTTGAGCAGAAGCTGACCAAGGAACAGATTTTCGAATATTACGCGAACTATGTGCCGCTGGGGTGGCGGGGCGGGTTTAACATCTTTGGCTTTGGCGAGGCGGCGCAAGCCTATTTGGGCAAGGATGTGCGCGACATTACGTTGCCCGAGGCGGCGTTGTTGGCGGGATTGGTGCAGCGCCCGACGGCCACGAATCCTTTCGTGTACCCGGAGAAGGCGAAGGCGCGGCGCAATATTGTGTTGCGCTTGATGCGCGACAACGAGTACATCGTCGACCAGCAATACGCGACGGCGATGACGGCGGAGATCCGCACGGTGCGGGGCAACGGCGACACGGCGGACTCCTCCTATTTTGTGGATCTGGTGAACGACACGTTGACGCAGAAGCTGCCTTCGGTGGATTTCCAGGACGGCGGGTATCGCGTTTTCACTTCGCTCGACGTGGACTTGCAGCGCGACGCGGCGGACGCGGTGCGCGTGGGCTTGAAGGAAGTGGACGAGGCGATCGCCCGGCGCCACAAAAAGGACAAGGACGGCAAGGTGCCGGAAGTGCAAGTGGCGCTGGTGGCGATGGACCCGCGCAATGGCGAGATTAAGGCGCTGGTGGGTGGGCGCAGTTATGGACAATCGCAGTTGAACCGGGCGTTGGCCAAGCGTCAGCCTGGATCGATTTTTAAGCCTCTGGTCTACGCGGCGGCGCTGAACACCGCTTTGTTCGACAGTGAAAAGGTATTTACGCCGACGACGATGCTGATGGACGAAAAGACTACGTTCTACTTCGACGGTAAGACGTACGAGCCCGGTAACTTTGGCGAGCATTACTATGGCGCTGTGAGCCTGCGCACGGCACTAATGAAGAGCCTGAACATTCCAACGGTGAAACTGGCCGAGGCGGTTGGTTACGGCGAAGTGGTCAAGCTGGCGCGCCGAGCGGGGTTGAACATGGAGGTACGTGCGACGCCTTCGGTGGCGCTGGGCGCCTATGAGGTGACGCCGATCGAGATGGCGGGGGCGTACACGATGTTTCCGACCAACGGAGTGGCGTCGCGGCCGAATTGGGTGCGGACGATCCGTGATCGATTTGGAGGCAACGTGTACGAGCAGAAGGTGGAACGGCATGAAGTGCTGGATCCGCGGATCAACTACATCATGGTGAATCTGATGGAGGATGTATTGCGGGCCGGGACCGGCGCGGGCACGCGAGGGCGCGGCTTCACCCTGCCGGCAGGCGGAAAGACGGGCAGTAGCAAAGACGGCTGGTTTGCAGGGTTCACCTCGAAACTGGTGTGCGTGGTGTGGGTGGGTTTTGACGACAACCGGGACATCAAGCTGGAGGGTGCAAAAAGCGCGCTGCCGATCTGGACCGAGTTCATGAAGCGGGCGCACAAGCATCGTGAGTATCGAAACGTATTGAGCTTTGCGCCGCCCCAGGGCGTGGTGTCGGCCGAGGTGGATGTGGCAACCGGTAAGCTGGGGGCGGGGCGTATGGAAGTTTACGTCGCGGGAACGCAGCCTGTGGAGGGCGTCACCGGGCAAACGCAGGTGTTTGGATGGGATGCGGCGGAAGAGCCGAAGGCGGCTGGAGCTGGAAATTCAGGCTCATCCTCTGGGCGCAGCGTGACGATAAGACGGAAAGAAGGCGAGGCCGATTCTGCGGACGCGGCGAACTCAAATCGCAAGGCCAAGCCGGGTGAAAACGCGCCTGAAGACCGAAAAGGACTTTGGGGCCGGATCCGCACTATTTTCAAATAGTTTTTTTTGGATTAGAATCTGAAGCAAGTGAGGTGCCCGATGCGCTTTCGCACCCTGTCTGTGATTTTCCTGGCTGTTCCCGCGTTGCTCGGTCAGCCGCAACCTTCCAATTTCTTGCCGGCGGCGGCAGATACTGCCACAGCTACGCAGCTGGCCAGTCCGATTGCTCCACCCGGAAAGCAAGATCTGAGTCCTGAGATGCGCGGTGACATTTTCATGGCCCGCAAGATGTATCGCGAGGCCGCCGAGACCTATCAGCAGATGCCGGCTTCGATGCCGGTGACCTGGAACAAGGTGGGGATCGCTTATCACCAGATGAGTCAGCTCAACCTGGCGCGGAAGTTCTATGAGCGGTCTGTGAAGTTGAACCCGGAGTATGCCGAGGCGATCAACAACCTGGGAACCGTGGCGTATGCGCAAAAAAATTATCGCCGGGCCACCAACTACTACAAGAAGGCCTTGGTCTACGCGCCAGCTTCCGCGAGTATGCACTCCAACTTAGGCACCGCTTATTTCGCTCGCAAGAAATACGAGTTGGCGGCGGCATCCTATCAGGCGGCGTTGAACCTGGACCCAAACGTGTTTGAGAACCGCGGATCGCAGGGCACTGTGCTGCAAGAACGAAGCGTCGAGGAGCGCGCCAAGTTCCACTATGAGCTGGCGAAGCTTTATGGCAAAAGTGGACAGATGGACCGGGCGATGCAATACCTGCGCAAGGCACTTGAAGAAGGTTTGACGGAGCGGAACAAGATTGCGGCGGACGAGGCGTTCCAGGCTTTGCGCGACAATCCTGAGTTTCAGGCTTTGCTGAAAACGGAATTTCGTGCGCTTTAGAACCAACCCATTCCTTTCCTCCATTGCACTGATGTTGGCGCTTGCCGGATGCTCCCGGCAAGCG
>JANXUM010000613.1 GCA_025356215.1 Bryobacter sp.
CGGGATCCCTTTCACGGTCCACGTCTTCTGGTCGTCCACCGCCCAGGCCCGCAGCGGCTCCACCAGCATCTGGGAACTGCGTGTGGTGGAGAGGTCGCCCTCGCGTCCCACACCAAAGAACGCCGCCGTCCTCGCAAGTACCGTTTCGCCCCTCTCCGCCGCCACTACGCTTTTAGCGTAGCTCGCATACTTCTCTAACTTGTCTGCTTCGTCTTTGCCTTCAAAGTGAATGCGCCCGACGGCGTATTGAACATCCATCTGATACTGAAAGCTGTAAGGTATCGCTTCGGGGTCGCCGACAATCAGTAAGTAGTATGGGATTCGGCGCGGGTCAACGTAACCCGCGCCGCCGGCTTGGTATCGCTTCAAAAATGCCGGCTTCTTGTCACCAGGCTGATAGCCGTCCGCCCCGCGATATTCCTTGTAGAGTTCCTCGCCCTTGGCTTCTGCCTGCGCCCGCCTCAACTCCAGCAGCGGCTTCAGCGCTTCGTAAACCCCCGGCTCCTCGACGCTGGGGAAGATCACGCCCCAGCCGCACTGTCCAAGGTCCCTGGGATCGCGGCCCGTCATCACACTGTAGTTCGGCCCGCTGGCCTCAAACTTTGCCTTGAGTTCAGCGACGTGGGCGGGATCCGGCTTCTCGCCCAAGGCCATGCTCTTCAGTTGAGCCGGCGTCAAGGGCGAGTTCAGGAATCTACCGGTCTGGCCGTCGATGCCGTTGAAGTACATCAAGTCGTCGTCTGTGCTCATGGCCTGCCTTCGTTGTACCGGGCGGCAGTGCCGCCCGGTGGGTTCAACAGTGACTTACGGAGCCGGGGGTGGCTCAGTCGGATCGCCGCCGCCGTCGGTTCCTTTGGGGCCCGGGAAGGACACAGCCTCCTCGTCGCCTCCATCGGTGCCTTTAGGGCCGGGGAAGGGAAGCGACTCGTCGGCCCCCCCGTCTGTGCCTTTGGGCCCAGGGAAGGGGAGGGAATCCTCTGCATCCGACTCAACGTCTGCATGGCCCGCTCCAGGTGCCATGCTGATCCCTTTCACAACTTCTTCGTTGCTCATTTTCGTTTCTCCTTGAATTGGGCTTCCAACTTCTTATAGCGCTGATCCGCGCGCAGTCCCGCCAAATCCGCGTTCGCTTGTAAGTCTGTCAGAGAGTAACCGAGATCGAGTGCCTTGGTCGCCCAACGCAGCGCGTCGTCGCGAAGGTGCAGGATCTCGTAAGTCTCCGCCGCGCGCCGGGCGACATCCGGGCTCTCGGGGCTAATTGCAATGGCTTTGCGGATTTCCACGATCGCGCGATCCTTCTCACCGACGGCGGCCTGGTAACTGGCTAGGTCTGATAAAAGGTCGGAATCGTTCGGGGTTTTGGCCAAACGGGTCTCGGCCAGCTCAATCGCTCTGCGGTAAGACTCGATCGCTTTGGTCTTTCCGCCCGCCATCACGTCTTGGGATGCGGCCAAATTCGCCCACATCAAATAGTTCGCGTTATTGAGTTTCAACGACCGCTCGTAGAAGGCACTGGCGTCGGCGTACTTCCCTTGCCGGTGCCGAAGCATCCCAAGGTTGGAAAGCGTCGAAGCCCGCTCTTCGATTTTCAGAGATTCCTGCCAAGCCGATTCCGCCTCCGCGAGTTTTTCCTGATGAAAGTACACAAGTCCAAGACTAATGAGCGGCATCGGATTGTCGGGCATCAACTTTGCCGCGGCTTTATACTGCTCAATCGCCGCATCGAAATTTCTGCGGTCGCGGAACTCGCTGCCCAGCCACATCCGATAGCGCCAATCCTCCGGCGCCAGGTCGATCGCCTTCTGGATTGCGGCGTCCATTTCGGTGCGTCGGCCCTGTGCCTTGTACAGTTGTGCCAAGCCCCATTGGGTCTCTGCGTTGCGCGCGTCCAGTTGCAGCGCCCGCCTCAGCTCCGTGCCGGCCAAATCGAGTTCTCCCCTCTCGACAAGGACAAAGCCCAGCGCTGCGTGGGGGGCCGCAGTCTCCGCATCCAACTGAACGGCACGATTTGCTTGATCCTTAGCCAGGTCCAGCAACGGAACCCTCTTGCTGTCGCGGTATTGAACCAGATAGGCATCCGCCAGCGCCGCGTGGCCAACCGCAAGGTCCGGCTGACGCCGCGTGATGTCCTCCAGCTTGCGCACCGCGTCGGCGATGTTATTGGGCTTAAAGTATCGAAACAAAAGGCCCCGCGCCTGGGTAATCTCTTCATTGACGTTGGAACCTGCGGGTTGTCCCAGCTTGGAGAGTCCATAGACCCCGGCAATCGCGGCCACTGCGATCGCCGCGTAAGCAAGGTAATTCCGCCGCGCCGGTTTCTCCGCCCCTTCGACAAACACCGCATTCATCGCCTCGGTCGCCGTCGCGGGCCGGTTCGCCGGATCTCTCGCCAGGCACCGCAGAACCCGCCTCTCCCACTCCGGCGCCAAGCCCGTCTCGCCGGGCACGAACGAGTCCCGCAACGTCGGCTTACGCCCTAGAAGCATCTCGTACATGATCAGACCGAATGCGTAAATGTCGCTGGCGGCCGTCGCGGTTTCGCCGAGTTGTTGCTCTGGCGACATGTAGGCCGGCGTGCCTAGAATCGCGCCCGTCTGTGTAAATTCGGGATCGGTGTTTGTCGCGTCGAAAGCCCTGGCCAGGCCAAAGTCCATGATCACTGCGCGGCTGCCCACCAGCATCACGTTGGCGGGCTTGAGATCGCGATGCATAATCCCTTGAGCATGCAGGGCGTCCAAGCCCGACGCCATCTGGCGCAGCAGCGATTCCGCCAACTCAAGACTGAACTTGCCTTGCGTCTTGAGGAATGCGCCAAGCGTCTCGCCTTCGAGAAACTCCATCGTCAAGAAGAGGAAATCCTCGCCTTCCCGCAGCTCGTGGCCGACGTCGAAGACCCTGCAGATATTGGGGTGAGTAACCTGCCGCGACAGTTGCACTTCGCGGCGAAAGCGTCCCATGGCGTTCCCGCCTGTCAACAGGCGAGACCGTACCGTCTTTAATGCGACCTGTCCACCCAGCTCCAGATCGTCTGCCAGGTAAACTTCCCCCATGCCGCCTTTGCCCACAAATCGAACGACGCGGAATCTCCCGGCCAGCGTGCGTCCAGCGGCCAGCAGCGGCCCCGACTCCGCTGCGTCCAAGAGCTCGGTTTCGGCGCCCTCGGATTGCTTCAGCATCGCCTCGGCGCGCGCGCGAAGCTCTGGCTCACCGACGCAGACCTCGTCCAGATAAGCTCGGACTTGATGCGCCTCTAGCTGCTGTGCGTGGAGGAAAATCGATTTGAGCTGCGCAATCTTGCCGGTGCCCATCGTTGCAAGTTTACCTTAGCGCCGAAATACAAGTAGCTTTATTGAGGAGCGGCTGAATGCCCAAGTTCCGTTCGCAACCAAGCCCTTCCAAAGCTCCATTCCCGCTCCACGGTTCGCTTCGCGATCTTCAAAACCTCGGCGGTTTCGTCCACCGAAAGGCCCCCGAAAAATCGCAATTCAACAATCTGTCCCACCCGCTCGTCCTCGCTCGCCAAACGCGACAGCGCCTCGTCAAGCTGAATCATCTGCCCCGATTCTTCGGGGGCAAAAACCAGTGCCTCGTTCAATGGCAGCATCTGAACCCCGCCGCCACGTTTACCCGCCACGTGTTGCCGGGCGTGGTCAACCAGAATTTGCCGCATGATCCGCGCGGCAACGGCAAAGAAGTGCGCGCGATCCTGCCATGCGCCTCCGCGCGCATGCGTCAACTTCATGTAGGCCTCGTTGACAAGGGCCGTTGTTTGCAGCGTGTGATCGCCGCGCTCGCGGCGCATGTAGCGCCCGGCGATCTGCTTCAACTCGCCGTACACGGTCTCCATTAGCCGCGACCGCGCCTCTTCATCGCCAGCCTGAAAGCGCCGCAAAAGTCCGGTGATGTCTGCTTCGTCCGCCATTGCCTAGCCTTTCAGTTTACTGCTTAGCCCCGCGCCTCGGCGTGCGGATTCCTGATTCAATAGAGGACATTGTGATCTCCCGCCGCCGACTGTTACAAACCGCGATTCCCGCCGCCGCTCTCTCCTGCCGCCCGGCCCGGCGTCCCAACATCCTTCTCGTTCTCGCAGACGACCAATCTTACCCGCACGCGGGCGCACACGGGGCGCGCAACATTCAGACCCCCTCTTTTGACGGGATCGCTCGCCAAGGAGTGCTTTTCGACCGCTCGTTCTGCACTTCGCCTTCCTGCACTCCTTCGCGCAGCAGTATTCTGACGGGACGCTATCCGTGGCAAGTGGAGCAAGCCGGAGTCCTCTACGGCACCATCCCGCCCAAGTATCCAATCGTGACTCATCTGCTTGCTGACGCCGGCTATCACGCCGGCTTCACCGGTAAGGGCTGGGGTCCGGGGGATTGGGCGGCTGCCGGATTGACTCGCCATCCAAACGGCAAAGAGTACAATTCCCGCCAACACTCCATCGCGCCGCACCCCGGCCTCGACCCGCGTGACTACGCCTCCAACTTCAGCGACTTTTTGCGAGAGCGCCCCAACGGCGCGCCATTCTTCTTCTGGCTTGGCTCGGCGGAACCGCATCGGCCCTATCAAAAAGGATCGGGGCTTGCCGCCGGGCACCAACTCGGCGAAGTAACAGTGCCTCCTTATTGGCCCGACACGCCGGAAGTGCGCGGCGACATCCTCGATTACATCGCCGAGATCGAATGGTTCGACGTCCAACTCGCGCGAACTCTCGGCGTGCTTGCCAGTGCCGGGGAATTGGAGAATACGCTCATCGTCGTCACCAGCGACAACGGCATGCCCTTTGTCCGCTCCAAGGTCAACCTCTACGATCCCGGCGTACACATGCCGCTCGCCATCCGCTGGGGCGGTCGCGTCGCGCCTGGTCGACGCGTAAGTGACTTTGTCCAACATACGGACCTTGCGCCCACCTTCCTCGCCGCCGCCGGTCTGCCGATTCCTCCGTCGATATCCGGGCGTAGCTTACTGCCGATTCTCGATTCCAAGGCTTCCGGCCAAATTGAGCCATCCCGTGATTTTGCCATCACCGGAATGGAGCGCCATGTAATGGCCCGGCCCGACGGAGCGACTTACCCGATGCGCGCATTGCGAACCGCCGACTATCTCTACATCCGCAACTTCGCGCCCGACCGCTGGCCCACGGGCGGGCCCGATTTCCTGTCATCCAACCGCACGCCACACGGCGATGTCGACGCCGCGCCCAGCGCCGATTTCATGATGCTTCCCGCATCTCAACAACAATACCCGGAAGCGTTTGCGCTATGTTTCGGCAAGCGTCCCGCCGAAGAGCTTTACCGGCTGTCGTCCGATCCCGATCAAATCCAGAATCTGGCGGCCAACCCGGACCAACAGTCGGCGCTCACCGCCCACCGCCAACGTCTTGAGGCACTCCTTCGGCAAAGCAGCGACCCGCGCATCGAAGGCAAAGACCCCTGGCAAGCCTACCCTTATCGCCAAACAAACGGCTTCGGCGCGTCGTTCAACTCGACACTGCCCGAGGCCCGCCGCCAAGCCGCGCGACAAGAGCCGCGTCACAAGCCGGAGTAAGTGCTTGCGCCGGACTTTGTCTTCGCTTGGCATCGTTTCATGCGGATCATCCTATTGTTTGTCCTCGGCGCCGTCATGATTTTCGCGCAGCCCAAAGCCTATGTGCCGATGCTTACTCCTTTGAACCCAGAGATGCCTGCGTCGTCAGAAAATTCCGGGATGGTTCGCGTGCTGATGGTGATCGACGAGCAGGGCAAAGTTACCAGTGTAGAGGCGCTCGCCGGGCCCACTGCCCTTCGCCCCGCCGCACTGGAGCTCGCACGCAAATGGCGATTCCACCCGGTCCTGCGCGATGGCCGCACTGTATCCACATACAGCGATTCGACGGTGGCCTTCATGTCTCCTGACCGCAAGCCGCCCGTTCGCGGCGAGCTCAAGGAAGAGATGGCCGCTTTTGAACGCTTGCGCGCACTTGCGGCGGAGTTTCCGCGCTCCAAGGCGCAGGTACTTGCCGATCTCGAGCAGGATGTTTCCGGCACAGACGCCGAAGCCCGGTACCCCTTACTTGCTAGTCTGGGAAAGACCGCATGGACCGCAGGCGACACCGATAAAACCGCGTCCTACGCGCGCGAACTCCTCAGCGGCGTGGCCAAGACCAAGCAGAGTTGGAATGACGGCAACGCATTGCACGATGGCAACATGCTTCTCGGCATGGTGGAACTCAAGCGTGGTAACTCGGCCAGCGCCGTTCGATACCTCTTGGAGGCGGGGAAGACTTCCGGCAGCCCGCAGCTC
Organism: Bryobacter sp.; assembly: GCA_025356215.1. Lineage (GTDB taxonomy): Bacteria > Acidobacteriota > Terriglobia > Bryobacterales > Bryobacteraceae > Bryobacter. The sequence continues at coordinate 6,283 of JANXUM010000613.1, forward strand.
AACTCCTTCGGCCCGAACATGATGCTTGCCGACGCGCTGGTCAAGAATGGCGAGAAGACCGCCGTCCTCGAATACTTCGAGCAATGCCGGCGGTTCTGGAAGATGGGCGGCCAAAAGCTGGACGATTGGACTGCGAGCGTGCGCGGCGGCGGGCAGCCCGCTTTCGGCGCGAATCTGATGTACTGATCAGGTTCGATAGACTTAACCCGTCAACATGCTCAATCGCCGCCAATTCACTTCGCTTCTCGCGCCCACCCTTCTCGCCCAGACCCCACCAGCTCCGCCCGATCTGGACTGGCGCGACGCCCGGGATTTCACCGTCGAGGGCCTTGGCTTCAAAGATCGCAAGGCACCCTTTGATCGCCTTCCCATGCGTGCCGAGGGAGTTGTCCGCCAAGCCGTCTGGGACCTGAGTCGCGATTCCTCCGGCGTGCTTGTCCGCTTCGTATCCGACACTGCCACCCTTCACGCCCGCTGGACCGTCACCAACAAAAATCTCGCCAGCGCCAACATCACCGCCACCGCCTCCAGTGGCTTGGACGCCTATGCTAAAACCGATGCTGGCCGCTGGCATTGGCTCGGCATCGGGCGCCCAACCAAGTTCCCCGACAACACCGACGTTCTAGCCGCCGTGCTGCCTGCGGGCTCACGCGAATACATGATCTACTTGCCGCTGCGCAATGCGGTGACTTCGCTCGAGATCGGCGTCACCAAAGCTGCAAGCATCTCCAAGGCTCCCGTGCGCGCCTCCAAGCCCATCGCCTTCTACGGAACATCCATCACCCACGGCATCTCCGCCTCTCGCTCCGGCATGACTCATCCCGCGATACTTGGCCGCATGTTCAACCGCGAGATCATCAACCTCGGTTTTTCCGGCAATGGACGCATGGAGCCTGAAGTGACCAAGTTCTTTGCAGAACTGGACCCCGCCGTCTTTGTCCTCGATTGCCTTCCCAACATGAATGCCAAGGACGTCGAAGCCCGCGCTGCAAATTGCGTCAACACGCTCCGCGCCGCGCACCCGCTAACTCCGATCCTCCTCGTCGAAGACCGGAATTATGCCGACAATGTTTTCAACGCCGCGCGCCGCAAAAACAACGAGACCAATCACGCCGCGATGCGGAAAGTCTTCGCGGAACTCAAAGCCGCCAAGGTGCCCCATCTGCACTACCTCGCCGCGGAACAACTTCTCAACTCTGATGGCGAGGACACCATTGACGGCTCCCATCCCACCGATCTTGGCTTTCAGCACCAGGCGCTCGCATTCCAAAAGGTATTGAAGAAGATACTGAAGTAGTGTTGTCGTTGTCTCGAATCAAGGTCCTGGTCTTTGCGCTGTCGCTGCTCCCGGCGATGCTTCTGATTCAGCGCTTCTCCAATCACGACCTCGGCCCCAATCCTCTCGAAGAACTCACTCACACGACCGGTGATTGGGCGCTCTACTTTCTCTTCGCATCGCTCTCGATCACCCCGTTTAGGCGCTGGCTCGGGATGCCGGATCTCATCCGCTTCCGCCGCATGCTCGGGCTCTTCAGCGCCTTCTACGCCTCGCTTCACTTTGGTGTCTGGGCCTATTTCGACAAGCAACTCGACCCCGCTGAACTGATTGCCGACTTGACGCTGCGCCGCTTCATCATTGCCGGCATCTTCGCGCTGGCCATTCTAGTCATCCTCGCCGCCACCTCCACCAACGACGCCATACGCCGCCTCGGCAAGAATTGGCAGCGGCTACATCGTCTGGTCTACATCGCCGCCGCCGCGGCCATACTGCATTACTACTGGTTGGTCAAAGCCGATACCCGCCTGCCCTTGGCCTTCGCCGCACTGCTAGCTTTGCTACTGCTAGCCCGCCTCCGATCTGCCAAGATAAGAAGATCGTGAGACTGCTTTTTCTGTGCGCGCTGGCTCTTCAAGCTCAGCCCCCTGACGCGGCCTTTTTCGAATCGAAGGTTAGGCCCATCCTTCGCGCCAATTGCTGGGGCTGCCATAACGAAGCCGTCGCCACAAGCGGCTTGTCCTTACAAACTCGTGAGTCGATTCTTCGCGGAGGCAATCGCGGTGCCACGCGCGAAATCATTCTCAATGCCGCCCGCCACGTCGGCGATCTGAAGATGCCTCCCGGCAAGCAGCTTGCTCCCGATCAAGTACAAGCCCTTGAACAATGGTTCGCGGCCGATCTCCCGATGCCGGAGAACCTCGTTAAATCCAAGCGCCCCGGTGCCAAACACTGGGCCTTTCAGCCCGCCGTCCGCGCCGCGCTCCCAGCCGTCGCCAATGTGTCTTGGCCCCGCAACGCGATCGACAATTTCATCCTCTCCAAAATCGAAGCGGCCAAGCTTGCGCCATCTCCCGAAGCCCCCCGCGCCACGCTCCTGCGCCGCCTCAGCCTTGACCTGATTGGCCTTCCGCCCACTCCCGCCGAGATGCAAGCGTACCTCGATGACAAGAGCGCCAACGCCTACGAGAAGCAGGTCGATCGCCTGCTTGCCTCCCCTCACTACGGTGAGCGCTGGGGCCGCCACTGGCTGGACATTGCGCGCTATGCCGATTCTGACGGCTACACGATCGACGCCCCGCGCGACATCTGGATGTATCGCGATTACGTCATCGACGCGACCAACGCCGACCTCCCCTTCGACCGCTTCACCATCGAACAACTCGCCGGCGATCTGCTGCCCAACCCCACCACCGCTCAACTCATCGCCACTGGCTTCCATCGCAACACGACCTCCAATTACGAAGGTGGCATCGACTTCGAACAGTATCGAGTGGAAGCTGTCGCCGACCGCGTCGCCACCACCGGCTCCGCCTGGCTGGGCCTGACCTTGGGCTGCGCGCGTTGCCACGATCATAAGTTCGATCCAATCTCGCAGCGCGAGTA
>JANXUM010000616.1 GCA_025356215.1 Bryobacter sp.
GTCAAACACACAGTTGTAGTAGAGTCTGTCTAGATGGCCCAACCCAAACTCAGCCCGCTCGAAATGCGAATTATGGAAAGCCTCTGGAACCGGGGGCCGCTGCCGATCCGCGATATCCAGGAGGCCTTCCCAAAGAAGGACCGGCCCGCGTACACCACGATTCAGACCACGGTCTATCGCCTGGAAGAGAAAAAGGCTTTGAGGCGAGCGAAGAAGATCGGCAACGCGCATATCTTTGAAGCGGTCGTCACGCGCCAACAGGCGCAGGGCCGGCTGATCGACGAGTTTCTGAAGTTCTTTGGCGGACGCCCGCAGCCGGTAATGGCCCACCTGGTGGAATCGGGAAGGCTCACGATGGACGACGTGAACGATGCCGAAAAGCTGCTACGTAAGCTGCAAGGATCCCAGAGGGAAGACTCCAAATGAGACCGCACGAAATGATTCCAGTCTTGAGCCATCTGTGGCAATCCACCCTGTTTGCGCTTGGCGTTTATCTACTCACGCTTGCGCTGCGCCACAATCGCGCCCAGACCCGTTACGCGCTCTGGTTAGCGGCGTCGATCAAATTTATAATTCCATTTTCATGGTTGGTGGCGCTGGGGCGAATGGTGGAGTGGAGAAGCGCGTCCACCAGCGTGCCGCCGCCGGTGTTTGTCGCAGCGGCGCAGTTGAGTGATCCGTTCGTGGTCACGCTCGGAATGGTGAAGCAACTTCAGCCCACGGGGCCTTGGGGGCCACTCTTATTCGCTGCCTGGGCAACCGGAACGCTGGTGGTTCTGATCGGATGGTTCCTCAACTGGCGACGACTTCATGTAGCCAAACGCTCAGCCACTCCGCTGGCTTTGGGCCTGCCGATCCAGGCGTTGTCGACCTCGACAGTGCTGGAGCCCGGCGTATTTGGCGTCTTTCGGCCGGTGCTACTGTTGCCCAACGGGATTGAAGAGAAACTGACGCCCGCCCAACTCAATTCGATCGTCGTTCACGAGCTTTGCCATTTAAGGCGCCGCGACAATCTGGCCGCAGCGCTGCATATGGCGGTCGAGGCCGCGTTTTGGTTCCACCCATTGGTGTGGTGGATCGGATCACGCCTGGTGGAGGAGCGCGAGAACGCCTGCGATCAAGAAGTGGTGCGCGTTGGCAATCATCCACATGTCTATGCCGAGAGCATCCTCAATGTTTGTAAGTACTATCTGGAATCGCCGCTCCCCTGCGCGGCTGGAGTTAGCGGCGCAGATCTTCGAAAGCGCATTGAGGCCATCATGACTGGCGGGCGTCTTGCCAATCTGTCCGTGTCCCGCAAACTGCTCCTTGCGGCTTCGGCGATGCTCGCACTTGGCGGCCCAATGCTGATTGGAGTAGCCACGGCGGCTCGCCTGGGCGTGAGCGATCCGAATGGCTTCGACGTCGCGACCATCAAGACATCAAGCTCGGATGCCAGAGGCATGAGCATCCAACTTGTGCCTGGGGGCGGTGTGAACATTAGCGGCGCGCCGCTGCGCGAACTCATCATGTTCGCCTACGACGTCAGGGCCTTTCAGGTGACGGACGGACCGGGCTGGATGAGAACGGATCGCTTCGACATCGAAGCGAAGTCGGCGCCTGGAGGCCCCACCAGTTTCCTCGAAATGGGCGAAGCTCAGCGCGAAGCCTTTCAGAAGATGATGCGGAAACGCGTGGGCAATTTACTGGCCGAGCGCTTTCAACTGAAGCTCACGGCAGACGCCAGAGTGCTGCCCGTTTATCACTTGGTCAAAGCCAGCGGCGGCGCAAGGCTGACACCGGCGGCCAACCAGACGGGAACCGAGCAGCGCATTCAAAATGGGCGGGGCGAAGTGATCGCGACGGGTGCGCGGATGGGAAGTCTATTGATGCTGCTATCGAGTGCCGTTGGCCGACCGGTGCTGGACAAGACCGGCCTCAACGGGCTCTACGACATAAAACTTACATGGACTCCCGATGGCACCACACCGCCAGCCGACGGCACAGTCCCAACAATCTTCCTCGCTCTCGAAGAGCAGCTTGGCCTGAAGCTGCAGGCGGCAACCGCGCCAGTGACCACCTATCGCGTGGATAATGTGCGCAAACCAACAGAGAACTAACCAACCGAAAACAAGATACCAACGTCAAACCGAGTTAATCATGAACACCCAAACTAAAACCCTTCTAATGAGCCTGCTTCTTTGCGCCTCGCTTGCCAAGGCCCAGCCCGCGCCAAGCTTTGCCGTCGCCTCCATCAAGCCGTCCAGCGGCGCCGCTGGAAACGTAAGTTTCCGCTTGGTACCCGGAGGCGGCGTGAATATCGCCGGCGCTCCGCTGCGCGAGCTGATCAAGTTCGCCTACGACATTCGCGACTTCCAATTGAGTGGTGGCCCGGGTTGGGTTTCCTCAGACGGCTGGGACATCAACGCGAAGCCCGATGGCGACGCCGCGCCGTTGACGCCAGCCGACGCGACTCCGGAGCGAATGGAAGCATTCCAGAAATTGGTCCGCCAGAGGATGCAAACGCTGCTTGCCGAGCGCTTTCAATTGAAGTTGGTTGAAGAATCCAAAGAGCTGCCGATCTACAACCTGGTGGAAGCCAAGGGAGGCTCGAAACTGAAGCCATCCGAGGCGACGGGCGGGCCAAGCCGCCGGATCCAGATGGGACGTGGACAATTCAACGCCAGCAGCGCATCGATGAAGAACCTTGTCATGAGCCTGGGTAACGCCGTCGGTCGTCCTGTTTATGACAAGACAGGACTTACCGGAGTTTACGAGATGAAGCTGGAGTGGACGCCCGATTCCGGGCCCGGTGGGCCAGCCGGCCCCGATGGACACGCTTCCGCGCCAACGGACGGTTCGGGAGCGAGTATCTTTACCGCGCTGCAGGAACAACTCGGGTTGAGGCTGGAATCCGCAAAAGGGCCAGTGACAACTTATCGTATCGGTAACATCCAGAAGCCTTCCGATAACTAGGAACTTACCAGTGCGAGCGCTTCTATTCGTTGCGGGTATGGCGGTGGTGTGTCTGGCCGCCGATCATCGGGGGCAGGTCAGCTTTAACGGAATTCCGGTCCCGGGGGCACAGATTCATGCCACTGCCGGTGGCCGGAGCCTCACAGTGGTCAGCAATGAGCGCGGCGGCTACAGCTTCACCGGGTTGGCCGATGGGGATTGGATGATCGACGTCTCGATGACGGGCTTCGCCCTAAGCTCTAAGGTGATCACCGTTCCCGGACCCGCAGCGGAATGGAGTCTGGTCATGTTGGCGCTGGCGGAGATCAAGGCATCGGCATCAGCGCCTCCGCCAGTTGTGACACCAGTGGCCTCCGCTGCTGCCGGTGTGCCCGCGCCGCCACAAGAGAAGAAGCAAGGCGAATCTTTCTCAGGCCTGAGCGCCGATGAGTTGGCGCAACGGGCGGCGGACGGTTTCCTGATCAATGGCGCGGCGATTAACGGCGCGGCTTCACCCTTTGGGCAATTGGGTGCCTTTGGAAACAACCGGCGCGGTCCCAGGTCACTTTACAACGGCAGTTTAGGCGTCATTCTGGATCATTCTACGCTCGACGCTCGATCCTATTCGCTTACCGGGCAAGACACACCGCGCCCTGATTTCAGCCGCCTGCAAGGTGTGGCCGCATTCGGGGGGCCGCTGCGCTGGCGGCCCTGGATGCGTACCGGGCCCAATGTTACTCTCACCTACCAGTGGACGCGCAACCGAAACGTAAGTACGCAGTCCAGCTTGGTACCAACATTGGCTCAGCGCGAGGGGTTATTCGCCAATACCGTAATCGATCCATCGAGCAGTCAGCCCTTTGCCGGAAACACCGTCCCAGCCTCGCGTATCAGCGCACAGGCCAGAGTACTGCAACAGCTTTATCCGTTGCCGAACTTTGACAGCGGCCGCTATAACTTTCAAAGCGCGCTGACGGGAGCCACCCATCAAGACAGCTTCCAATCCCGTTTTCAACAAAGCGTCACCCGTAAAAATCGGCTTACCGGTAACGCGGCATGGCAGAGCACACGCAATGACTTGCCAAATCTCTTCAGCTTTCTGAGTACCTCGCGCGTAAACGGTGTGAACGCGGGGATCAACTGGATTCACACCTTCAATCAGCGCGTGTATTCGGTTTTGGGCGTGCAATTCAGCCGTCTAGGCACGCAAAACACACCCTACTTCTCTCAGCGCTCCAATGTATCGGCCTTGGCTGGAATTGGCGGCAACAATCAAGATGCAGTCAATTGGGGCCCGCCGTCGCTAAGCTTCGCGGGTGGTGTCGCCACAATGTCGGATTCCATCTACGCTCGGAATTCGAATCAAAGCACCGGCGCATCGCTTGAGGTGGGCTGGAACCAGGGCCGCCATAACAACGCCTTCGGTGGATCTTTCCGCAAGTTACAATTCAACGTCCTGTCTCAGGAGGACCCACGCGGCAGCTTCACCTTTACCGGTGCGAGTACCAAAGACGACTACGCCGGTTTCCTGTTGGGCGTGCCGGACACAAGCGCGATCGCCTTTGGCAACGCCGACAAGTATTTTCGTTCCAGTAGCGCGGACTTGTACGCGCGCGATGACTGGCGGGTTGGCCCAAGTCTGACTCTAAATCTGGGCGTGCGCTGGGAGTACACATCGCCAATCGAGGAACGG
>JANXUM010000619.1 GCA_025356215.1 Bryobacter sp.
TCAACCGCCGGTGATCAATAGCCTGCGCTTCTCGCCCGATGGCAAGATGATCGCAGTTTCGGGTAATCGCGAAGTGTTCCTGCACCCGGTTGAGGCCGGGACGCCTCCAGTCCGACTGCGTGGCAAGGCGGAGCGAATTCTGTCATTGGCTTTTTCTGCGGATGGGAAGTTGCTGATCGCCGGGGGAGGGACGCCGGCGCAGTTTGGCGAAGTGCAGATTTGGGACGTTGGGACGGGGAAGATGTTGCGCAGTGCGATGCTGACCAACGACACGGTCTTTGGGGCATCGCTAGCGCCTGACGCCTCTAAGATTGCGGTGGGTGCCGCCGACAATACCGTGCACGTCATTGAGACGGCCACGGCGAAGGAGCTGTATAAGATCGGGAATCACGAGGATTGGGTTCTGTCCACCGTGTTTGGAGTGGATTCGAAGCGTTTCGTTTCAGTAGGCCGCGATCGCGCGGCTAAGATTATCGATGCCGGTTCAGGTGCGTTTCTTGAGAACGCCAACTTACTCAAGACAGAGTTGTATGCCGTGGCGCGACATCCGAGTAAGGACATCATTGTGATTGGCGGCGAAGATCGCTATCCGTATGTGTATCTTCTGGACAGGCCTCGAAACATGAAGATCGCCGACGATACAACGCTGGTGCGGCGCATTGAGCGGCAGGACGGGCCGATCACGGCGCTGGACTGGTCAGCGGACGGGAAGCTGATCGCGGTGGCGGGGGGCGCCTCAAGCGTCAATCTCTACAGCGCGGATAGCGGCGAGCGGAAGCTCAGTTGTAGCGGGCATGCAGCCGGGCTCTATGCGATCGCATTCTCGCCCGACAGTAAGCGGCTGGCGACTGGAGGCTTTGACGGCAAGGTTCGTATTTATTCCACACAGGACTGCGGATTGGTGCGGGAATTTGTACCGGTACCGCTGAGTAAGTCGGAAATGGCGGTAGCCCAATGAGATTTACCTTATTCGTCTTTGCATGTTTCAGTTTGTGCGCCGCTCCGCCTTCGATCACCGAATTACAGCCTCGGGGAGCGCAGCGCGGGCGGCCGTTTACGTTGACCGTGGCGGGGGCAAATCTGGGCGAGGGGCCGAAAATCGTGTCGAGCCTACCGGCGACCTTTACTGCGTTGGGAAGCGACAAGCCGGGGATGGGGGACAAGTACGCGACCTATCTGGTGGAGCCGACGGGGGAGTGGCCGATCGGCGTGTATCCGATTCGCGTGAGCGGGGCGAATGGATTGTCCAATGTGCTTTTGTTCAGCGTTGGGGCCTTTCCGGAGATGGTGGAGGAGGAGTCCCGCCCAGGCTCATTGCCCCATCAAAACGATTCGATCGAGAAGGCACAGACCTTGCCATCGACGCCAATCACGATCAACGGCAAACTGATGGGGCCTGAGAGGGACTTCTACAGGCTGCAGATTAAGGCCGGTGAGCGGCGGGTCTTTGAAGTGGATGCGCGGCGGGTGGGTTCAGCGATTGACCCGGTGATTGAGGTCTACGACGCGGCCGGCAGGCGGCTTGCGAGGTCTGAAGATGAAGCGACGACCAGCTTGGACGCGCGCCTGGATATGACCTTCGCAAAAGAAGGTTTCTATTATGTCGAGGTGTATGACGCGCGTTACTCGAACCAAGCGCAGAATTACTATCGCTTGCGCACGGGTGCCTACAATTACGCCAGCGAAATCTATCCGCTGGGCGGCAGGCGCGGGGAGACGGTGGAAGTTAACGTATCGGGCACCAAGGTGAAGACGGACTTATCGAGGACGACGGGCCGCCAGGTGTTTGTAAATCTACCCGAGTCGCCTTCCCTGCCCTTGCCGTTCGCCATTGGCGACACTCCAGAAATCTCAGAACCGGTGCAAGGCGCGCTGCAGTTGCCGGTAACGGTGAACGGGCGGCTGGCGAAGGCAGGCGAAGTAGATCGCTATGAGGTGGCGGTAAAGCCGGGCGACGAGTTCATTTTTGAGTTGCAAGCGCGCGAGTTGGGAACGTCGAAGCTGACCGGATTGATCACGGTTTATGCGGAGGATGGCAAGCGCCTTGCGTCGGCGGGCGACGGACCATTGCCCGTGGATGTGGCGGCGGTGCAGGTGAGCAGCAGGACGCTGGGAGACCCGTTCCTGATGTTCAAGGCAGCAGAGGGCGTCTCGAAAATCACGGTGGCGGTGGAGGATTTAGCGCTGCGCGGCGGACCGCACTATGCCTACCGACTGAGCGCCCGCAGGACGGGGGCGGAGTTGCGAGCGTCGATCGTTACACCCTATGTGAACATTCCGGCGGGCGGGACGGCGATTGTTGCCGTGGACGTGGAGCGGCGGGGTTACTTTGGACCGTTAAAGGTGAGCCCGGTGCGTTTGCCAGCCGGGGTTACCGTGTCTGGTGGCGACATAGCCGCCGAGACGCCCGATGCGACGACGCGCTCGTTCTCGCGGCGCGCCATACTGTCGCTCACGGCGGCTGCAGAGGCCAAGTTTGCCGACGGCGAGATTGGCTTTGAGGCCAAGGGCGGAGACAAGTTGAGCGCGATGGCGACCGGCATGGGTTACCTGATCGGAGTGACGGGAGCGAGCACGCAAGGCGTGGTGGACCGGCAGCGAGCGATGAACGGTCAGTGGCTGGGGTATGAACTGCCGGTGGCGCTGACGTCGGCGGCTCCCGGGGCTCTGGAGTTGACGCTGCAAAAAGCGGAGAAAAAAGAGGCCGGGTTTGAGTATCGTTTCCGCTGGCGATGGACGGTGGCCAATGCCACGCAGGCAGTGCCGCCTGAGGTAAACGTGGATCTGCCGAACCTGCAAGGCACTCGCATTATTGAAGTTGAAGTGGATAAGAAAGACAAATTGACCGGCACTTTCTTAGTTACAACGTCGAAGAATTCCCTGCCCGGGCCCTATAACATCGGCGTCAACGGCCGACTGACGGTGGCAGGTACGCCGATCGATATTTACTCTCCACTGCTGCGCCTGGACGTGCCGGAGTTGGAACCTGAGGAGACCAAGACGAATGCGTCTACTGCTGCTAATCGCTAGCGTCGCGTTGCTGAGCGCGGAAGAGCCCGTGACCTTTTTGCGGGACGTCGCGCCGATTTTGAATAAGGCCAGTTGCACTTCTGGTCCGTGCCACGGCGCGGCCAAAGGCAAGAACGGCTTCAAGTTGTCCTTGCGCGGCTACGACCCTCAGTTTGATTATCAAGCGCTGTTGTACGATTTGTCGGGTCGCCGGTTTAACCGCGCTCAGCCGGAGCGCAGCCTGATGTTGGCTAAGCCGGCGCAACAGATCCCGCATGGCGGGGGCCTGCGCTTTGAAACGGATTCGGCTTATTACAAGACGATTTATAACTGGATCGCGCAGGGAGTGCCCTACGGCGACGCGGCCAAGGACGCGGTTACCGCGCTGGAGGTTGAGCCCAAGGACATGGCGATGCCGCAGCCGGGCGAGAAGTCGCAGATCAAGGTGACGGCGCGCTTTGCCGATGGGCAGACGCGGGTGGTGACCAAAGAGGCGACGATCGAATCGAACTCGCCGACAGTAGCCAAGGTAGACAACGCGGCGCTGGTGACGGGCGAGCGCATCGGCGAGGCGACTCTGCTGGTTCGCTATCAGGGCAAGTACGCCACGATCCCGGTAACGATTCTGAATCCCAAGCCGGGCTTTGTCGCGGCCAAGCTGCCGCAATACAACTACGTTGACCGGCACGTTGATGAGAAGCTGGCAAAGCTGAAGATTCAGGCTTCGCCGGTGATCGACGACGCGACCTTCCTGCGCCGGGTGACGCTGGACTTGAGCGGGCAGTTGCCGACGCCGGACGATGTGAAAGCGTTTTTGGCCGACCCGACGCCGTCCCGCTTGAAGCGGACGAAGAAGATCGATAAGTTGATCGCCAGCCCGGCGTACGCCGACCATTGGACGGTCAAGTGGGGCGACTTACTACAGTCATCGCGAAAGTTTCTGGGCGAGAAGGGGACTTTTGGATTCCGCGAGTGGATTCATGAATCGATCGCGACCAACAAGCCTTACGACAAGATGGTGCGCGAGCTGTTGACGAGCCGCGGCAGCAGCTACGACGACCCGGCGGCGAATTACTTCCGCACGACGCGCGAGCCAAAGCCAACGATGGAGAAGACGACGCAGGTGTTTTTGGGAGTGCGCATGGTGTGTGCGCAATGCCACGATCATCCGTTCGAGAAGTGGACGCAAAACCAGTACTACCAGATGTCAGCGTTCTTCTCGGCGGTGGGCTTGCGACCCGGTTATGAAGTAGGCGAGGAGATTGTCTACGATCAGCGGGCCGACTATGAGATGAAGCACCCGAAGGATAGCCGAGTGGTGGCACCGCAGTTTTTGGTGGCGTCCACGGCACCGATCCAGATCCCGAACGATCAACGGCGGCGTGATGCGCTGGCTGAGTGGCTAGTGTCGAAGCAGAATCCCTTCTTTGCCAAGGCGATCGCCAACCGGGTTTGGAGTTACTTTTTTGGGCGGGGCATCATCGATCCGGTGGACGACATACGGGCGTCGAACCCGGCCGTCAATCCGGCGTTGCTGGACGCGCTGACCAAGGACTTGCTCGATCATAATTTTGACTTACAGCATCTGATGCGGACGATCGTGAATTCGCGTGTGTATCAGACGTCGATTGCGACCAACGAATGGAACGCGACAGACGGTGAGAACTTCTCGCACGCGCTGCCGCGGCGGCTGGGCTCTGAGCAGTTGATGGACGCGGTGACGATGGCAGCCGGGGCGCGCCCGGTGTATCCCGAGACGCCCGAGGACACGAACGCGTCGCAGTTGCCCGACCCGCACGTAGGCAAGGATGGGTTTCTCGATCTGTTCGGGAGGCCGACGCGCGAATCAGCTTGCGAGTGCGAACGGAGGGCTGACTTTAGCTTGCCGCAGGCGCTGAATCTGGTGAACGGCGGCACGATCTCGGAAGCCGTCGCGGACCCCAAGGGGCGCGTGGCAAGGCTTGTGCTGGCGGGCAAGCCAGACGCGGCGATCGTCGAGGATCTGTATCTGGCCACCCTGTCACGGAACCCGACCAAGGCCGAGAGCGAGGCGGGGATGAAGTATCTGGCTGCTGGGGCCAAGGCCCAGCGCGCGCAAGACTTGCTGTGGGCCCTTCTCAACAGCAAGGGATTCCTTTACAGTTATTAGCATCAGGAGCTTAGGATCATGTTAAACATTCAAGGTCAGACGGGGCGCACTTGTGAGGGACCGACGCGGCGCGAGTTGATGCGCATCGGTTCGCTGGGATTGGCGGGCTTGCACTTACCCGGGTTCTTCCTGTCGCAGAAGGCGGCGTTGGCCAACAACACGGCAGGCAAGTTTGCGGGGGCGCGGGGCTTTGGGAACGCGAAGAACGTGATCATGATCTTCTTGCAAGGCGGTCCGAGCCACATCGACATCTGGGACCCGAAGCCGAATGCGCCGTTGAACATACGCGGCGAGTTCAAAGGCATCAAGACGAAGATCCCCGGCACGCACATTGGCGAGCACATGCCGATGATGGCGCAGGCAATGGACAAGGTGACTCTGATCCGGTCGATGTCATATACGCCGAATGGGTTGTTCAACCACACGGCGGCGATCTATCAGATGTTGACGGGCTATCCGCCGGACAAGGTGTCGCCGTCGGGGCAGTTGGAGCCGCCCAACGCGGCAGACTTCCCGACCGCCGGAAGCCACATCAGCAAACTGAAGCCGCTGGCCGACGCGATGCTACCGTTTGTGGAACTGCCAAGGCCGTTGCAGGAGAGCGGGATCATTGGCAAGGGCGGAGCGGCGGGGTTCCTAGGCAAGGCCTACGACCCTTATCGTCTGTATCAGGACCCGGCGGAGAAGGTAACGATTGAAGACCTGTCGCTGCGCAAGGAGATTCCTCCGGCGCGCTTGAAGGATCGCTTTGAGTTGTTGAAGGGAATCAATGGGTCGATGCCCGAGTTGGAGAAGGCGCTGAACGCGTCGGCCGTCGATGAGTATTACGGCAAAGCTTATGATTTGGTGCTGAGCGGTAAGGCGCGCGACGCGATGGACCTGTCGAAGGAGACCAGCGAGATGCGCGACCGTTATGGCCGCCACACCTTTGGGCAGAGCGTGTTGATGGCGCGCCGATTGATCGAAGCGGGCACGCGCTTTGTGCAGGTGAACTGGCCGTCGGTGGCCAACGGCGATCCCGAGAAGACGGCCTGGGACACCCACGCGGCGAACTTTGGGCCATTGAAGAATCTGCATTGCCCGAAGCTGGATCGAGCCCTCTCGGCTCTGCTTGAGGACATGGATCAGCGGGGCTTGTTGAAGGAGACGCTGGTTGTGGCGATTGGCGAGTTTGGGCGCAGTCCGCGGATGGGCGTCTCAACGAGCGGCAACACGAACAGCCCCGATGGGCGCGACCATTGGCCGTATTGCTACAGCGGCGTCGTCGCTGGGGCTGGCATTGCGCGGGGCATGCAGTATGGAGAATCGGACGCGACGGCGTCGAGCCCGAAAGAGAAGCCGGTGCATCCGAACGATTTGCTGGCGACGGTTTACTACGCCCTCGGGATTGATCCGGATATGGAAATCCGCAATCACCTGAATCAGCCGCGCGAGCTGGTGAAGGGCAAGATCGTGACCGACCTGTTTGCCTAATCGGTTTACTTGAAGCGGTCGTCCACCGGGACGCGGTAGCCGGCGGCAAGGCGGTTGGTCTCGTTGGCCATGCCGACCACCGCCATGAGTTCGCCGAAGATAGCCTGGGTCATGCCTTTGTTTGTCGCAGCCGCGCTGTGTGAGGCAATGCAATACTCGCAGCCGTTGGTCGCGCTAACGGCCAGGTAGATCAGCTCTTTGGTTAGCGGGTCGAGTTCGCCCGGGGCCATGACTTGCTGAATGCTTTCCCAGGTGCGGCGGAGCGTGGCGGGGTCGTTGGCGAGGGCCTTCCAAAAGTTGTTGATGTAGTCCGTCTTGCGCTTGGCCATGATGTCGTCATAGACGGCACGGACTTCGGGACTTGCGTCGGCGTATTCGATCAGTTTCATTTCGCCTCGAGCAGCTTTACGACGTCGGCATGGCCCTGTTCGCGGGCGTGATCGAGGGGGGTCTTGCCGTCGACGTCCTTGGTGTCGCGTTTGGCACCGCGGGCCAGCAGAATTCTCACGGCGTCGAGTTGCCCGCTCTTGGCGGCCAGCGACAGCGGAGTGTCGTGAGTATTGTCAAAGACCTCACTCTTGGCGCCATGATCGAGTAGGAAAGAGATCATGGCGGGATGGCGGCGGATGACGGCGTAATGGAGCGGCCCGGCGGCGTCCGGGGAGCCATCGACGTGAACACCATGGTCCAGAAGCAACTGCGCCATTGCAGGGTCGCCATTCTCGATTGCTTGCCGGAAGGGGTTGCGGTTGGGACCGCGGCCATCGTTGGGATCGAAGCCTTTGGATAGATAGTCTTTGGCGTCCTTGAGGCGGCCTTCCAGCACCGCGTTGCCGAAGTTCTTGCCGAAGGTTTCGTTGTAGCCGAGCGCGGGCAGCAGGATCATGGCGGCCAGGAATAGGGCGGGCACGCTTGCCCACAGCTTGGTTCCGAGGCGGAGGCGGTTGCCGACGACGCTCTTGGACCGGCTGAGATGCCGTGACGGGGTGTCCGCGACTTCGCCGATGCCTCGTCTTGCCCGATCGTAGAGCATACTCCAGGCCATCAGAAACGAGCCGTAGATGGGCATAAAGCTAAACGACGCCACGCTGAGCGCGTTGCCGAAGCCATCGCCCAGATATTCGTGGAACATCACTTTTACAGGGGCCTGGCTGAGGATGAACACAACCGGCAAGTAGAGCGCCACAAGCCAAGCGACGGCGAAGCGGCGGACGAGCAAGGCGAGCGCAATGTGTTCGTGACCGGTCAGGAGCCGTTCGCTGCGGTCGCGCGCCTGAGGCGAGGTGGCGTCCTCGAGTACGACAATGATGTGGGCGAGGGCGTGGCGGATGGGTGAACGGGTGAAAGTTGATGCGACAAGGGCGCGCGGGAGAAAGGTCAAAGAACCGGGGACTTGCACGAACCAGGCTTTCAGGGATACGTCGTGAGTGCGGATGTAGCGCATCCATCGAGTCATGCCAATGTCGGCCCAAACCAACGACATGTACGCCAGTGAAAGGTGGACGATTAAGACAATCACGAAGGCTTGCCAGTCGGCGAGAAATTGCCGGTCCACTGCCAGGCGGGCTAGATAGCGCAGGCCATTGAGGAGGATTAGCGAGGGCACCATTGCGGTGAGGAGGACGGAAAACCAAACCCCGGAGTTGCCACTGCCGAGGGAGCGGCTTTCTTTGAGCAAGTGGACTTCGCCCTCGACGGCCGCCCGCATGCGAGCGACGAAGCTATGGCAGGTGGGGGCGCGATAATCGGGATCTTTGGAGAGGCTCTCGAGAACGACGCGGGAGACCATCTCGCCCAGGAGGGGGTTTTTGCTGTGCGGCGCCTCTGGGGTGAGCGAGATTTGCTGCTCGATCAATTCGCGCGCGTTGCCTTTGAAGGGGAGTTCGCCGGCCAGCATCATGTAGGCCATCATGGCCAGCGAATAGAGATCGGACCTCTCGCTGACGGCGCGACCGGCGCACTGCTCGGGGGACATGAAGGCGGGGGTGCCGAGGGTGGCACCGACGGTGGTTGTAAAACCCGAGCTTTCGGCGAAGGCACTGGTGATGCCGGTCTCATTGATGGCGATGGCCTGGGTGGCGTTTTCGTCGGCGGGCGCGGGCTCGTCGTTGGGGGCGGCTTCCAGTTCCGGCAACTCCATCGTGAGGGCCGAGGGGTCGGCGAGTTTCGCGATGCCGAAGTCGAGCACTTTGACGATATAGGATCCACGGCCGTCGGGCTGGAGCCAGATATTTTGCGGCTTGAGGTCGCGATGCAGGATCCCGTGGCTGTGGGCTTCAGTAACGCCGAGGGAGATCTGTTCGAGAATTTCGAGAGCGAGGGCGGGAGGTGGGAGGGGCTCTTGTGCCAGGCGATCGTAGAGGGTCTCGCCTTGTAGATACTCCATGACCAGATAGGCGACCGGTGTGGTGTCGATGACGGTGACGCCGAAGTCAGTGACGTTGACGACGTTGGGATGGCTGAGGCGGCCAGTGGCTTCGGCCTCGCGCTGGAACCGAATGAGGAGTTCGCGATTGCGCATGAACTGAGGCGCGATGACTTTGACGGCGACGGGGCGTTTGGTGCCGGTATGAATGGCCAAGTAAACGCTGCCCATGCCGCCTTTGCCCAGTAATTTTTCAACCAGGTATTTGTTGTCGAGAATGCGCCCCAGCAACTGGTCCATGCGAATCTATCAGCATACAGCAATGAACACTATCCTCCATGTTGTCGCTCATATTGAGGCCTTGCCCGGGTTTGAGGCCGACGTGCTCGCGGCGCTGCAAAGTTTTATTGAGCCCACGCGCGCGGAGTCGGGATGCTTGCGCTATGACTTGTTCCAGGACTTGACGGACGCGAAGAAATTTACGTTCATCGAAGAATGGGAGTCGAAGGCGCACCTGGACGCACATGCGCAGAGCGCCCATATCGCGGCGGGAAGAATCGCCATGGAGGGGAAGAAGACGCCGAATTGGGTGCAGCAGTTGGCGCAGATCGGGTAGGCCCGGCTCCGCCCTCAGCTTTCTTGAAGGCTGGCAGATTGTCAAGGAACGGGGGCCTTGCGGGGCCGGATTGGCTTTGGTTTGTTTGTCGGCCTGTTGGGGCTGCTTGGAATCGCATACCCCAAAGGGGGACGGACCCAAACTGCGGGTCCGTCCCCTCCCTTGTTTCTGAACCTTGTTACTTGTCGAGGCCGGTTTGTTTTGCGATTCGCAGTAACTCCTCGATGCTGAGGTTGGCGAAGGGGTTGTCGCCGGGCGGCGGCTCTGGATTGGGTTTGGTTTTTGCGTCCTTCAACATCTGCTTGGCGGTGTCCTTCACTTCCTTCGTTTGGTAGGGGAGGAACTGGGCTAGGTAGTTGGGACTGGTTCGACCGAGATCGGATTTGCGGAGTTCGGCGGTGGGGAGGGACTTCGGAATGACGACTTCTTTGCCCA
>JANXUM010000044.1 GCA_025356215.1 Bryobacter sp.
CACTCGCCGCCTATTACACGATCGCCTCGGCCAGTATCCCAATCTTCGATCTTCCAACGGAACTCACGAAGAAGCTCCCTCGATATCCGACCGTGCCAGCCGTTCGGATCGGGAGATTGGCGGTCGATATCAAATTCCGCAGCCAGGGTCTCGGTGGCGCACTCCTCGCCGACGCCCTGCGGCGCGTGCTCCTTTCGCCGCCTGCGGCCTTCGCCCTCTTGGTTGACGCGAAAGATGATCAAGCGGTGGCTTTCTACCGCCATCACGGCTTCCAGCCGCTCGCAAGCCAACCACGAACCCTCTTCCTCCCGATCGCAACGGCAAAAGACATTCTCCTTTAGCGGCCCAAAATCCCCCGCACCCACTCCACCTCCCGGTGCTTCCCCAGAAACCCATACAGCCATGACGGCCCCCGCCCCATCGCCGCGGCCAACCTCTCGACACTGTAATCAGGATGCCGTCTATGCACCGCCTCGACCACATTCAACCTGGCAATCTCAAGGTTATGATCGAGGTCGCACCACCGCCCATCCTCGCCCGCCTCTTGATACGGCATCGGCCCCGCTGGCGGCAACGCAAGCCCCACCCGCGCCCCTACCTCCTCCACCAACATCCGCGCATACCCGTCCTGCGCGTGTTCGAGCGCCCCCCGCGCCGCCTCCATCGCCTTCTCGGCAAACACCCTGCGTCCCGAGCGCAACTCACACTCGGCTAGCAACGCCCAGGCCCGCGCCCGGAATGCCCGGTTCGCCGGCCGCGTCTCCACCGACTCCGTCAACAATCCCCGCGCCTCCTCCACGCGCTCCAGCCCCAGCAACACTTCGGCGCGCAACACCTGCAACTCCGCCATCACGTCTTCCTGCCCGCCAAACGCCTCGCCCAACCGCGCCAATTCCTTCTCACACCGCTTCAGATCTCCCGCCCGCAATAAACACTCAATCAGCCGCAGCGCCGCCGTCCCCGACAGCGGCGCCGTATCCAAGTACACCTCCCGCAACTTCACATCGATCCCCCGTCGCAAGCCGCTCAGATCCACCGCCCCGCACTTCCGGATCTGCCGTAACCTCACCTCGGCTAAAATTGCAAACGATCCCGCGATTGAAACATTTCGCCGGTTCCGCGTTTCGAACCAAGACTCCAATTCCCGCAGCCGCTTGGCATGTTCCTCCAACGCCGTAATGCTCGATACGCTCACCTCCTGCACCAACACCGCCGCGCTACTGCGATACACCTCCAAGCTTCTCCGCCATACCTCCTGCCCCAACTGCGCCAGAATCAACTGCGCCGCCACCATCCATGCCCGCGCCTCCACATAACGCCCCCGCGACAGCGCGATTCCCCCATGCCCGAAACCCAAAATACGCGCGATCCCCACCCGGCTATAAATCCACTCCCGCCGCAACCGCCCCTCGTCCACGCCCTCATACTTGCGCCGCTTCTCTTCATAGCGCGCCTGCACAAAATCCAGCGCCACGTCAAAATCCCACGACGCCTCGTTGAGCTTACCGACGTTCCGCCGCCACAGCCCCTCGTAATAGCGCGCCAGCGCCAGCGTCCCATGGCAGGCAAATCCCGGCCCCGCCAGATGCCGTTCCACAAAGCTCCGCATCGCGATGGTGATCCTGCCCGCCTCCTCCAACCGATTCGCGCGGATCAGCGCCAGCGCATACGCCAAACAACACCAAACCCGCTGCCGCATCAGCTTTCTCACAACGTCCAAGTCAGCGGCGGAACGCAGTTCTGCAGGCCAACCCGGCGAGTCCGCAATCAACTCCTCCACCGTCAATCGCAACAACGCCATTCCCTCCCCGGCCCGCCCGTGCGCGTCCAAATACTCGGCCATCAACGACAGTGCCTTCAACGCCTCGCGATCTTCCGTGTCGGCTCTCCGCCGGTGGCATCCCTGCAATGCCCGAAGCATCTCCGTCGCCTGACGGTCCATCTCCGGTCCAAATGCAAAGCTGCGCAGCCGCGCCTGAAAAGGCCCTACCAACGTTTCCACTTTCATGGAACCAGCATTCCATATTTCTGGAAGCAATGGAAGGATTCCCCAATCGATGGCTAAATGAAGATGAAAATGAAAAACGAACAACTCTACGAAGACCTGATGGTCTTCCCGCTCGAACAGACCGGAGGCAGCTTCACCTTCCTCCATCGCCTCTGCCGCGAGAACGGCTGGTCAAAGGCTTTCGGCGAAAAGGCGCTAGAGGAATACAAGCGCTTCCTCTACCTCGCCTGCGTCTCCCCAACGCCGGTCACACCCTCAGAGCAAGTCGACCAAGTCTGGCACCTCCACTTGGTCTACACCCGCTCCTACTGGCAGGATCTCTGCGGCGAAACCCTCGGGCGCCAACTCCACCACGGCCCGACAAACGGCGGCCAGGAAGAAGACGAAAAGTACACCGACTGGTACGACCGCACCAAAGCCCTCTACGAAGAAGAGTTCGGCGAAAAGCCCCCCACCGCCCTGTGGCCCGCCACAGCCGAGCGCTTCGACCCCGCCCAGCGCCTGCGCTGGCTCGACACCTCGCGGAACTGGGTCATCCCCAAGCCAAGCTGGACCAAGCTGGCGGCCTACGGCCTCTCCGGCAGCATCCTCTTCCCGCTACTCCCGATCATGGCGGTCGCCCTCCTCGCGGTGATCCTACAGTGGGTGTTCAGCGCCTCCCGCGCAAGCCGGAAGGCCCGCGCGGGATCGAGCGACGGCGGAGACTCCTCTTTCGACGGCGGCAGCGACAGCGGAAGCAGCTCCTCAGACTGCGGCGACGCGGGTGGTTCCTGCGGCGACGGCGGAGGCGGCGGATGCTCCAGCGGCTGCGGCGGCGGAGGCTGCGGTGGCGGGGGCGACTAGCCCTTCATCTTCATCGCGATCGGATCCCACTCCACCAGCCGCTTCTCAAAGTAGCTCGTGTTGCTCAACAGAGCGGGTGCGGCGGCGCGCAAGCCAAAGGTCGCGTCCTCAACTACGGCCCGCTTGTTCCGGATCGCATCGAAGAAATTCGCGTGATGCGCGTACTGCTCCAGATAACCCGGAGGCAGCTTATAGCTGAACGAAGTCGCGGGCCGCATCGCATCGGCACTCGGCTTTTGGTCCGGATACTTGGCGCGATAATCGGTCAGAAACTTTTCTTTCACCGAACTGGGGAACGACTCAAGATCATAACCTGGTCGCGACTCGCGCGGTGTCGAGGTGACCGTAAACCCGCTGGCCACATCAAGCGTGATGTATCCCTCGGTGCCCACAAACCGGAAGCTCTGCCCCCCGCCCGTGCCCGCCTCAAAGTTCACGCGCAAAGTAATCTGGTGCGCGCCGTGTTTCTCGGTCTTCGGGTAATCGTAAAGCCCAATCATCAGGTCCGGCACATCGCGACCGTCGTTCCAGTAGTAAGTGCCGCCGCTGGCGTAAACGCGCTCGGGCCCCTTCGAATCCATCACATAATGAATGCCGCTGAACAAGTGCACAAACAAGTCGCCCGCGATGCCCGTCCCGTAATCCTGATAGTTCCTCCAGCGGAACAAGCGGATCGGATCAAAGCTGTGCTTCGGCGCCGCGCCGATAAAAGTGTCCCAATCAACGGTCGCCGGCGAGGCGTCCTGTGGAATCACATACTGCCAAGCCCCCAGCGCGCTGTTGCGATCGTAGAACGCCTCGATCATCCGGATCTCGCCGATCTTTCCCTCGTTGATCACCTCGCGTAGACGCGCATACAGAATCGAGCTCACCCGCTGGCTGCCCACTTGAAGAATCTTCCCCGTCCGCTTTTCCGCCGCAATCACCTTGTGCCCGTCCGCCGGGTTCTTCACCATCGGCTTCTGGCAGTACACATGCTTGCCCGCTTCCATCGCCGCGACAGCTTGTACCGCGTGCCAGTGGTCCGGCGTCGCAACGATCACCGCGTCGATGTCGGGCCGCGCCAACAACTCGCGATAGTCCCGCGTCGTAAAGATCTGCTTGCCAAACTTCTCCTTGGCGTTCGTCAGCCGCCCCTCATACACATCGGCCGCGGCGACAAACTCAACGCCCGGCACCGTTACCGCCGTCTTCACATCCCCCAGCCCCATGTTGCCGATGCCGATGCAACCAAGCCGGATCTTATCGTTGGGCGATACACGCTGTGCCTGTGCCAAACTCGCCGCCGCGCCGCCAAGGGCGCTCACTTCAAGGAAATCTCTTCTGGTGGACATGTTCTAGAATCAGCATAATATGACTCTCACCCGCCGCACAGCCCTGGCCGCAACTCTCGCCCCCCTGCTGCATGCTCAACGCCGCCAACCCATCGCCGTTTCCACCTACTCCTTCTGGCATCTCAAGGGCGAAAAATACCCGCTCGAAAAAGTCATCGAGCACGCCTCCGCCATGGGCTTCGACGGCGTCGAACTCCTCCACCGCCAGTTCGCCTCCGAAGATAAAACCTACCTCAACAACCTCAAG
>JANXUM010000057.1 GCA_025356215.1 Bryobacter sp.
TTTGCGGCTGGCGGCGAAAACTTCAATGGTTTGGCCGAGGTTAGTACGTAGGCCATTGCTGCTGCCTGCCGGTGCGATGAGGCCGGTGGGGAAGGGATTGGCGAGGGTGGCTTGGTACGTGATGCCAGTGTCGAGGGATGCCTGGATGGGCGTCGATTGTGAGAAGCCGGTCTGGACGGTGTTGGTGTAGTTGACGCCGATGGAGCCGACAAAGATGCCGTAGCCGGTGCGGATGATGGTCTTGGGATTGAGCTGGTAAGCGAGGCCGACACGAGGCTGGAAGTTCAGGCGGGGGGCGGTGTAGTAGTTGCGGCTGTTGCCCCCGACGTTGGCGAAGGTGAGGCCGCCCTGGGCGGAGAATTTATCGGCGGGAAGCTCAGGGATCGTCTGACGCGCGTAGTTGGCCTTGGCCTGGGCTTCGATGGGATTGGAGACGCCGAAGGCGAAGGCGGTGACGGCTCGGTCGAAGCGTTCGGTCATCGGTGTTTCGTACTCATAGCGGAGGCCCATGTTGAGGGTAAGGCGCTTGGTGAGTTTGTAGTCGTCCTGGAAGTAGAGGGCCCAGTATTTGTCCTGCTCGGCGTAGGACGCGGTACGGTCCATGTTGCCGCCGGGGACGCCGAGGAGGAAGGCGGCAATCTCTCCGCCGAGCTGCGGGGCGGCGGCGACGTTCGAGGCGGAGGTGTAAGTAGCGGCGAAGTTGAGGTTGGGCGAGATGTCGTTCATGTAGCGGTTGCGGAACTCGCGGTAGACGCGGTAGTCCACGCCGAATCGCATATTGTGTTGGCCGAGGAGCTTAGTGAAATTAAGGTTGAAGTGATGGGTGATGGAGGACGTTAGACCGTCGCCCGACTCCCAGTTGGAGAGCGCCGTGAAGGGGTTGACGTTGACGCGCGGGAAGGTGGCAAGGTCTTTGGGGATGAGGCTGGTGAGCGCGGAGGAGAAGCCGAGGCTGGATAGATCGAAACCCTTGGAGACGCGGCGCTCGGGGAACTCTTGCGCGGTGACGCCGTAGCGGAAGTTCATCAGGAAGCTGGGGCTGAAGACGTAGACGTCGTCAAATGCGATGCCGCGGTTGACGCGATTGAGGACGATGCCGGTGATGTTGTCATTGGCGGAGAGGAAGCGGTTCTTGTCTTCCTGCCAGTAGTCGCGCTGCCAGCGGGCGAAGACGCGGTGCTTCTCAGAGAAGGTGTGATCGACGCGACCGATGGTGGTCCAGTAATCTTCGAGGGCTTTGGAGGAGCGGAAGAAGTTGTTGCGGAAGTCCGAGGTGCCTGCCTGGTTGGGGGCGGGCCAGGCGGTGAGGATGGCCTTGGAGATGGGGCTGATGCGACTAGCCGGGATGATGTTACCGACGAAGGGGGAGCGGGTGAACTGGCCGTTGGCTTGGAGGACAGTGGTGGCGGGGTCGTAGACCTGGTAGTTGGCACCGAGTTTAAGGTAATCGGACAAGTCGCCCGCGCGGACTCTGTCGGTCGGGACCGAGGAGACGGCTTGATTGGCGGGGTCTTGGAACTTGTTGCCCTCATAGCCGAAGAACCAGAAGGTCTTGTTTTTGCCGTTATAGAGCTTGGGGATGACGATCGGCGATCCAGCAGAGAAGCCGTAGCGGTTGTCCGTGTATTGAGCGGGGGATTGGCCGGAGCGATTCTGGAAGATCGTGGGGGTGTCGAAGGCTTTGTTGCGGAACCACCAATGCAGTTCGCCGTGGAGGTCGTTTGTGCCGCCTTTGGTGGAGACGTTGACGACGCTGCCCATGGTGTGGCCAATGGCGGCATCGAAAGCGGCGGTTTGGATTTTGAATTCGGAGAGAGAGAACTGGGGCGGGGAGAAAGCGACGCGAGGCTGGGTGCCATCGGAGTAGGTGTTGGAGACGCCATCGATGGAGAACTCGTTCTGGTAGTTGGCTCCGCCGTCGGTGGAGAAGGTTGACGGGGCGTTGTTGAAGGGGGCCTTGCGGAGGCGCAAGTTGGTGCCGTTGACGGTGCCGGGGGCGAGATGGACTAGGTCCATGGCGTTGCCGGCGAAGCTGGGGAGCTCTGTGACGCGACGCTCGTCGACGACCTGGCCGAGGTTGGAGTCTGCGGTATTGAGGAGCGGGGTTGCGGCGGAGACTTCGAGCGTTTCTTTGACGTCGCCAACGGAGAGAACGATGTTGAGTTCGACTTGGTCGCCGATGCGGACTTCAACCGAGTTTTGCAGGAATTTCTTGAACCCGGCGGTTTCGACGGTGACGGAGTATTTGCCAGGGAGGAGGTAGGGAAGGAGGAAGTTACCGTCGGAGTTGGAGGTGGCACTCAAGGTGACGCCGGTGGCGGCATTGAGGGCCTTAACAGGAGCGTTGGGGATGTTGGCACCGGTTACATCGGTGACTCGACCGAGGATGGTGCCGCGGGCGTCCTGGGAGAAGGCGAGCGAAGACAGGCTCAAAGTGAGTAGCAGCAACTTGGCAATCATATGCATCTTATGAATATTTCGTAGTATTGGGTGTAAGTCAATCGAAGGAGAACGATCATGAAGAGAAGCGCGGAAGCGATTTGGCAGGGGGACTTGAAGGCCGGAGCGGGAAGCTTGACGAGCGAGAGCGGGGTTCTTGCCACGACGCCGTATTCGTTTAAGACGCGATTTGAGAGCGAGATAGGGACGAACCCTGAAGAATTGCTAGCGGCGGCCCATGCAGGTTGCTTTACGATGGCGCTGTCGGCGCAGTTGGAGGAGCGGGGGATGACAGCGAAAGAATTGCGCACCAAGTGCGTAATTACACTGGACCCTGGGACCTTGACCATTACTCGCAGCGATCTGACTTTGGCCGCCAATATTCCGGGTGGGGATGAGGCCAAGTTTGTTGATGCCGTGAAGGCGGCGGAGCTTGGGTGCCCGGTGTCGAAGCTGTTTAAGGCTGAGATCCACGTGGAGAGTTCGTTGGTCGTTTAGTAGACCCGGCTTGGGTGGCAGCCCTGGGGGATCGGATTCGGTTGTCAAATGACGGCGGCGGGGCTCTTGGCTCCGCCTACGTCGCCGCTGGCAGCAACGCCTTGATCTTTTCCTGTGTTTCTTTTGGGAACGGCTCTTTGACC
>JANXUM010000063.1 GCA_025356215.1 Bryobacter sp.
CTTCGATCTGGAGTGGAGCGGCACGAGTAACTCCGGATATGTCCCGAACAATAATTATCCTGGAGGTTACTATCCGGATGACCGTAACGCCGATGGATACGATCCTTACCCGGGCGGCAATGGCAACCGCAATGGAAACCGCAACGGGAACGGGAACGGTCGCCGCAATGAGAATCAAAGCAATAGTTGGGGCCCGACTGAGGCTGTCAATGCCTGCCAGGCAGAAGTGATCGGCAGGATGGAACGAGACGGATACCGCAATGTGCGCATTGAGAGCGGCGCGGTAGACAACAATTCCGGTCGAAACGACTGGGTTGTCGGGAACGCAAGCGGTCGCAAGGGCTTTAGCACCTCGCGCATTCGATTTGAGTGCTCCGTGAACCTGGCCAATGGACGGCTGCGCAACGTGAATCTGACTCCGCGCTAGCGCTCGGGTTCGGGCAGCCGCCATACGTAGTGCTGAAGGTCCTCTTCTCCTTTGAAGTAGAAAAGGACCTTCCATGCCACGACTTGGCCATCGGGCCGGACCCAACGTTCGGCCAAGCCAAGATCGCCGACATCGTGCGTGTGGAAATCGCATTCGGCGGAGGACGAACGAATTTCTGTCCAATAGAGATCCTCATTGACGGCTGCGCCGCCGGTGGGGATTTCTGGCGTTTGTGCCGAGCCGCGGTCGTGAATGGGATAGCCGACCAGGGGAATCGTGAGGTCACTGATGCCGGCGGCACGGCCACCGCCGCGCACCCACCATGCGGCGTGGGCAACGCGGGCGCGACCGACATCGGAGCGCATGTTGGCCGCGGCGTCTTCAAGGAGCGAGGCAATCTCCGGGCGGAGGCTTTCATCGAGGATGTTGAGGAAGGTGTCGAAGGTTTCCAATTGAGCTTCGAGGGCCTCGCCTTCGAATTCGGGCAACAGCGCTGCTAGCGTCTTTATAACGTCCGGGAGGTGTCGGTCGCCGAGAGAGACGGTGTCGTTGGGCATAGATCCATTAGAGGCGAGCTAGCGCGCCGACTTTGAATAGACACGCCAAGCTTCTCGCGCCTTGGCGGGGGAGAGCTTGGCATAGGGGCCAATGCCAGCCTCGCGAGTGAGTACTTGTTGGAGGCGGGCGAGGAAGCGCTGCTTGACGACGGGATCGAGGCGATCGATCAATTTTGAATCGACCAGATACGAGAGCGGGAGTTCGAAGAGGCGTGTGTCGCAGTTGAAGGCGCGAAGGGGGCCTCGCTTCTGGAAGTCTTGGGCAAAGCTTGAATCGCCGCGGATGGGTTGGGGGAAGGGCTCCTCGTCGGCGAAGGTGAGAAAGCGAACGGTGGACTCGATCACGCGGGTGATGCGGCGTTGAGTGGAGGCAGACCAATTGGCGGCCAGGTCGGGCTTGCCATCCATTTCGTTCATCGTGTGTTGGAGGCTAAGGGCGGCTCTGGATTCTTGATCGAGGTAAGCGAGGCGATTGTGGCCGGCAACCTGATGGGCAAGCACCATCAGCGCGACAACGTCGGAGGTGTTGGTGGGCCAGGAGGGGTCGTCAAAGCGGCCGAGCGTCTTGGGATCGTCGATGACGGGGAAGACCTTATTTCCCATGTGGGGGAAATTGAGTGGAGTGGAAGAAGTGACAAACCAACCGCCCCAGCGCTCGGCGAAGGGGCTGGTGTCGTCGGTGACGAAGGAACCGCGATCGGTGTAGGGATGGCCGGTTGTTTGGGGATGAACGCTTCGCAGGAGGTGGCCGGGGATGTTGAAGGTGCGTGAAGACTCGTGGCATTGGAGGCAAGTGTCTTTGGTGGCCAAGCGGGGTTTGATGGCGGGGTCTTGTTCCAGCAAATAGAAGAGCGCGCCGCGAGCGGGATCGGCGTAGGAGATTTCGAGAAAATCGGAACCCCGCACCCAGCCGACATAGACATCGTCGTTGAAGAAGATGGCGCGGGGAGCGGAGGGGAAGATCAAATGCGATTGGGCGCTGGTTTTAGAAAAGACGAGGGTTTGGCTGGAGACGGGGATATCGAGTTGCTTGAGGAGACTGAGGAGAAAGCCGTTGGGCTCGCGATATTCCAGATGGAGGGGCCCGGTGGGGAGTTGCGCGGCGAGAAGCAATAAGGCGGGTAGCACCATAGACTAGTTTGCACCCAAGCCATCGACCGGCTGAAGCTGCTCAATGCGGGGAATGGCGAGCATGATGATGAGGAAGCCCAAAACGTGGAAGCTGCTGACCATCGCGAAGACAGGCCCGTAGCCAGAGCCATGGTCAAGCATATAGCCGGCGAGGAGGCCAAAAACAACGCCGCCAATCGCGCCGCCGAAGCCGACCATCCCAGCGACCGAGGCAACAACGTTGCGAGGGAAAAGGTCGGCCGGGAGGATCATGACAATGGTGGACCAGGATTGCTGCCCGAAGAAGGCGATGCTGAACAGGACAATGGCGGCTTCCACTGGGGACTGCGTGACAAAGTATGCGGCAGGCATGATGCCAGCGCTGAGGCCGAGGGCCCATTTGCGCGCGGAGTTTAACGGGACGCCGCGGCGGAGCAGGAAGCTGGAGAACCACCCACCGAGGAGCGCGCCGACTCCGGAGGCGGCAAAGGGAATCCAGGCATAGTAGCCCACCTGCTTGGTGTCGAAGCCGCGGGCGTCGTAAAGATACTTGGGCAGCCAGAAAATGTAGAAATACCAAGCGGCGTCGCTCAAGAATTTGGCGCAGACCAGGCCCCATACCTGCTTGTAGGTGAGGAGCTTGAGCCAGCTTCCGCCGGGGGCCGCCACATCGCTGAGCGCCGCAGTGGGAGTGTTGTAGGCGCGAGCCCACCAGAGGGTCCAGAAAATCCCGATCGAACCGGAGAGATAGAAGACCCAACGCCAGTTGAGTTGAGCGATCGTGATCGCGATCAGTGGCGGCGCCATGACCGCCCCGATGGCGGAGCCGGCGTTAATGACGCCCATTGCCATTGACCGGTCTCGCGCGGAGAACCATTCAGAAACTGCTTTGGTGGCGGCGGGGAAGCCACCGCCTTCGCCCATACCCAGTAGGCAACGGCTGACGGCCAACATACCGAAAGATGTAGCGAGACCATGGCCGGCGCAGGCGAGCGACCACCAGAGCATGATCAAGGCAAAGCCGGTCTTGGTGCCCAGGGTGTCGATAAGCCTGCCGCCGACGGCGTACATGATCGCGTAGGCGACGAGGAAGGCAGCCTGAAGTTGAGAGAACTGAGTGTTGGAGACGGGGATGTCGCGCTGGATGGATGAGATTGCGACCGAGATAGTTTGTCGATCGAAGTAACTGATGGCGGTGGCGGCGGTGAGGAGCGCGACGACGTGCCAACGCGAGGTTTGGGTCATAGAGCCTGTAGGCGAGACTCTATCAGTGATTTGGCTCTGGGGGTGACGCGCCTGCGGCGGCCAGCTCTGCCCAGCCAGCCGCCGCAGTGTCTAGCGCTAAGCGGCCTTTTGCGCGAAGGCCGTGACCGGATCGGCCTCATGGCTCATCCGGCCCACCAGATTCTTTTTAAGCCGCGTGAGACGGACACGCACGCCAACGGCAGAGAGCCCGAAGGCTCTGGAAAGTTCTTGGCTGGTATAGCCTTCCACGTAATAGAGCATCAGAAGTTTTTTCTCCGCTTCAGTGCATGTGGCGAACAGGCGGTGGGCATCGATCAGTTCGGATTCGAGGGGATTTTCCACCAGCGTCGTCTCGAGGAGTTCGGTCGCGGATTGCTGCTTGCGGAAATTGCTGCGAAGGAGGTTTTTGGCAATTGAATTGATCCAGAAGCTGAGGGCCTGGACGTGACGCAGTTGACCGAGGCGTTCCCAACCGCGAGCCCAAGCGGCTTGGGCGACTTCTTCTGCCAGTTCCATGGGGGCGCCGTTTGCGGCGAGGAATCTGACCGTCTTGTTGAAGCCATCCTGGTAGGCAAGGGCGTAATCTTCACGGGTGAGTGTGGCGGAGGGTTGGCAAAAGACGGTCATGCTTTGGTGTTTTGCACGCACCGGGCCAAATGGACGAGGGGGGAGAAAGTGAGTGGTTTTGGTGGATTCGGCACGGTTATGGGCCAGAAGTTTTTGCTCACACGGAAAAAAGTTCCCGCTTCTGTAACGGTATGCTGGGATCTCAAATGAGTAACAGGTTTCGGTTCAGCGTGATGATGCTGCTGCAATACATGGTCTGGGGTGCCTGGTACCCGGATTTTTCGGCTTATTTGGGCAAGGCATTGGGATGGACGGATGGTCAGGTGGGCTCGATTTACGCGCTGCTGCCAATCGGCTGTATGGTGGCACCGTTTGTCGCCGGGCAGATCGCGGACCGTTACTTTGCGACAGACCGATTGTTGGCGGTACTGCATCTACTAGGGGCCATACCGCTGTTTGCGATGGCCAGCGCGCGCTCCTACGATGGAGTGTGGATGTGGATGTTGGCGTGGGCGCTGCTCTATGGCCCAACCCTGGCGTTGACGAACTCGATCTGCTTCCATCACATGCCGGCGGCGGAAGGGAATTTTGGTTTGGTCAGAGTCTGGGGGACGATCGGCTGGATTGCTGTCGGGCTGATACTGGGGCTGGGGCTGCGTGAAGGTTTGCCGGGAGTGCTGGGGCCACTGGGGGGATTTGACGGGATGTGGCTGGCGTGCGGGCTATCGGTCATTTTGGGGGTGTTTTGTCTGT
>JANXUM010000080.1 GCA_025356215.1 Bryobacter sp.
GGCAACTCCGTCCACCTGTTTCATCATGGTGCGGCGACGCCTGTGCACACCTATCACTTCAATCGGCAGCCCAAAGAGAATGGCCTGTGCTTGAGCGATTACATTCTGCCGCCTGTCGACGGGCGGCGCGACGCGATTTGCATGATGGCGGTCACGGCCGGTGGCGGCATTCGTGAGATCGCCGAAGAGTGCAAGATCAAGGGCGAATACTTCAAGAGCGTGGCATTGTCCGCGCTGTCCACCGAGACCGCCGAGGCGACTGCAGAATGGTTGCACCGACGCATTCGCGAGGACTGGGGGATTGGCGACGCCCCGGACATGCCGATGCAGCAGCGCTGGACCAGTCGCTATCACGGCAAGCGCTACAGCTTTGGTTACGGAGCGTGCCCGAACATGGAAGACCAGGTTGCGCTGTTCCAGATGTTACGGCCGGAGGAGATCGGTATCGAACTGACAGAAGGCTTCATGATGGAGCCTGAGGCGTGTGTCAGCGCGTTGGTGTTTCATCACCCGGACGCCGCTTACTTTACGGCCGCCTCGGCTGAGGAGTTGGTGGAAGTCTAGGTGCGCCTTGACGAGCAAGTACTCGCGGCAGCACGGCGCTACGCGGAGCAGATGGATGCGCGCGGCGTGGCTCCGTCGAGCGAGGCTGTGGCGGGGCTGGCTGCGTTTCGCCATCAATTGCCAGCGCGGGGCGTAGCCCCGGTGGACGTGATCGACATGCTCGATCGCGTTGGATCGCCAGCGACAGTTTCGACAAATGGCCCCCGCTTTTTTGGCTTCGTCACTGGGGCCACGCTGCCGGCGGCTGGGGCGGCGCATCAGTTGGCGACGGCCTGGGACCAGAACACGGCGCTGGCCGCGATGTCGCCGGTGAGCGCGGCGATCGAAGACGTTGCGCTGGGCTGGCTGCGCGGGTTGTTGGGCATTCCGGACGGAGCCGTGGGCAGCTTTGTGACAGGCGCGACTATGGCCAACTTCACTGGCTTGGCCGCCGCCCGCCATGCGCTGTTGACGGGGCTCGGTTGGGATGTCGAGGGACAGGGCTTGTTTGGCGCGCCCCCCATCGCTGTCGTTGTCGGCGATGAAGTCCACATCGCGTTGATCAAGGCGCTGGGCATGCTGGGACTGGGCCGCGAGCGCGTGATCCGCGTACCGACGGACGCTCAAGGACGCATGCGTGCCGACGCGTTCCCGGCGCTGAGCGCGCCGGCGATCGTTTGCCTGCAGGCGGGCAACGTCAACACAGGCGCGCTCGATCCGGCGCGCGAGTTGATTGCCCGGGCCAAGGACTCTTCGTCGTGGGTGCATGTGGACGGCGCGTTTGGGATCTGGGCTCAAGCTTCGCCATCGCTAGCCTGGATGGCGGACGGATATGATGCTGCCGATTCGTGGGCGACGGACTGCCACAAGTGGCTTAACGTCCCCTACGACAGTGGCTTGGCCTTTGTGCGCGACGCACGCGATCTTAACGGAGCTTTGAGTACGACGGCCAGCTACTTGCCGGAAGGCGCAACCATTGAGGCGATGCATCGCGGGCCGGAAGCATCGCGCCGCGCGAGGGCGATCGATGCGTGGGCGGCGCTGTTGTCGCTAGGCACGGACGGGTTGACGGAAATGATCGACGGCTGTTGCGCCCACGCGCGACACTTTGCCGAGGCGCTGTCGGCCGCGGGCTGCGCGGTGTTAAATGACGTTGTGCTCAATCAAGTTTTGGCGGCGCTCGATACCGATGAGCGGACCAGCGCGTGGATTGCGGCGATCCAGGTCGAGGGCACTTGCTGGTGCGGCGGCACGGTCTGGCATGGACGCAGGGCCATGCGCATCAGCGTCTCTTCGTACATGACCACTGCGGAGGATGTTGAGCGCAGTATCGCTGCTATGATCCGCTGCTTGCCCGCATAGCGACGGGGATGCAAGCGCGTAATCCGGTGTGAGTTACCGAGAAGCTGACCACCTTGTTGTCGACAATGCCAGCCGCTTTCATCGCGGCCATGACGTCGGCCTGCGTGATGTACTTTTGACCCTTGGGGTAGACAACCCAGATATTGCCGTTGGGCACGAGATACTTCTTGAGCGGCTCCAGGCGCTTGAGTTGTTCCCGGGACTCCACGCCGAGAAAGATCAGATCGGAATCCTTCACCGCGCGGTGCTGTGCCGGGTTGGCCACTTGAGGCAACACTTCGCGCAGGAAGGCCGCGTCGCGAATGCCAAGTAAGGATATGCGCAAGCCCGGCTTCACGCCGAGCTTGTCGATCAACGGCTTCTCGGGATTGCACTGATCAGACAAGGGATTTGAGCAGTTCGATCGCCGCGCGCATGTCCGCGTTCCATTGCTCGGGCGAGGTGCCTTCGCGCTCGATCACGATTGGCGCGGAGTAGCCGATTTCTTTGAGCTTGGCGACAAAGCGCGGGATGCCGACGGCACCGGAGCCGAGGGGCTTCTCGCTGCCGAGCGAGCCGGGCTTGGAGGCATCCGGCCAATCGCCATCCTTGGCATGGATGCTCGCGATGGAGCCCTTGAGCACTTCCATTGCTTCGATCGGGTCGCCGGTGCCGTAGAGGATCATGTTCGCCGGATCGAAGTTGATCAGGAGATTGGGGCGGCCCGTATCGACCAGGAAATCGAAGAGTACATCGGCAGGCTCCTGACCTGTCTCGAGGTGAAAGCTCATGCCGTGAATGGCGCAATGATCGCAGATGCGCTTGACCATCGCCTGCACTGCGAGATAGTCGAGGTTGTCGCGATCGTGGGGCACGAAGCCGATATGGCAGGCAAAGACGGGGATGCCAACGGCGTGAGCGAAGTCGCACAGGGCAATGGTGCGGGCTTCGCGTTCGACACGGGTTGCGGCTGGAATAAAGCCGACAGTGCGCACCACAGTTGGAATGTCGGCGTAGTCTTCGCCGTTGTAGGCGGCCGTCACGGTGAGCAACGTGAAGTCTTCCGCTTGGCAGGCAGCCTTCCATTCGGCGGCTCTATCGGTAGGATCGAAGTCGCCGGCAATTCCCATTTGCGCGCAACGCACGCCGAGAGCCTTCAGGCCTTGGATCTGTTCGAGGGCGGGCTTTAAACTCGAAGCCCAAAAGATGACGCCCAGTTCGAGCGGCTTTAGATTTGGCATAACAATTTTTCTCCTTGACGCGATCGCGATTCGAGCAGTAGTTGAGCGAGGGCAACGGCGCGGGCCGAATCCTCAGGAAGGCAGCGCACCGGGCGCTCGTTCTTGGCCGCGCAATTTACAAAGTACTCAATTTCCGCCCTGTACCCATCGACGGCCTCAGCAGGCGCAACTTCGCTGGCCGCCTGTCCAGCCTGATAGAGCGTGGGGTGCGCGTCGCGGACGTGATATTCCATTGTGCCGGTGTCGCCGACCACGCTAAACTCCATCGAGAAGGGGAAGCCTTCGTGGTGCCAGCCGCCACTGATGTTGACAGTGAAATTGGGATAGAAGAGCTGGGCGACCAAGACGTCGATTTGATTGGCGAGGTCTTCATGGCCGGTGGCGCTGACGCTGACTGGCATGCCAAACAGAAATTGCGCCATGTCAATGTCGTGGATCAGGAGATCGAAAACCCCGCCGCCGGATTGAGTCTTGTCGCGCAGCCAAGGCCCCCAGCCGGGCGCGGCGCAGCGGCGGCGAAAACCAGCGGCGTGGATGTTGCCAGCGCGGCCTGTTTCGATCCAATTCTTGAGCGAGGCGTAGGCCGGGAAAAAGCGCAGCACTTGCGCCGACATCAGCACCCGGTTGGCCTTTTGCGCTTCCTCGATCATGCGCTCGCAGGCGGCGCGATCCAGGCCCATCGGCTTCTCCACCAACACGTGCTTGCCGGCGCGCAGAGCCTCGATTGTGAACGACTCATGGAGGGCGGTGGGTAGGCACAAGTCGACAGCCTCCACCTCGGGGTCCAGCAACACCTCGGGGAAGCTGCGGTAGGCGCGCACCGCGCTGAAGTCCATTTGGCTGTCGAAGCCGGTCATGTTGCCGGCAACCTCTGAGAGATCGCCCTTGAGCTTCTTGTCGTCGCGCGAGACGACCGCGAGTTTGAGGCCGGGAATTCCGGCGGCGGCCTTCAGATGGGTTGCGCCCATGAAGCCGAGACCGACGATTGCGAGTGTCATAGTTTAGGAGAGATTGGTTCTACGGTAAAGATCGGAAACTCTCAATTTTACGTCAAGCGCTTCGAGCGTGAACTCGGCGTCGAGCGACGAGTAGACTGTCGGCTCCTTAGGCCAGATGTTCCGGTCCCCGCGTGAGTAGACTCTAACCTCGACCGCCTCGGAGTCAATGAATACGATGTGC
>JANXUM010000463.1 GCA_025356215.1 Bryobacter sp.
CCCCTCCGATCCCCCAAAATCACAGCTCACATAACCGCGCACATAGCAGCGCTCCCCGAAGCCCAGCTCATCACCGCCAAATCGCTCCTCCACCTCGGCACTCGTGCCGCCGTGGACCAAGCCCTCTCGCGCATGGCTCGCGCGGGCGTCCTACAGCGGGCCAGTCGCGGCGTCTACTTCCGCCCCATCGTCAGCCGCTTCGGCTCACGCGGCCCCGCGCCTGCTGATCTCGCCTCGGCCCTCGGCGCCCAACGCGGTGAAACCATCGCCCCGCACGGTGCCGCCGCCGCCAACGCCCTGGGCCTTACCACCCAAGTCCCGATGAGAGAAATCTTCTGGACATCCGGTCGCCACCGCGAGATCAAACTCGGCGCGCAAACGGTCGAATTCCGCCACGTGCCCAAATGGCAACTCATCCACGCCCACACCCCCACGGGCACAATCATCCGGGCGCTGGTCTGGGCTGGTCGTGGTCACGTGGCCGAGGCAATCGAGACCCTTAAGCCCAATCTAGCCCCAGCCGAGCGCGCCATGCTGCTCTTGGCCCGCCCCGCGCTCCCAGCCTGGATGGCACAGGCGGTCAGCGTCCTCTCCCCCAACTCCGTAAATGCCTGAAGCCTTCCTCGCCCTCTCCCAGGCAGACAAGGCCGAAGCGCTCCAACTCGCCTCCCAAGCCTCCGGGCGGCCCATGCACGTTCTTGAGAAAGACGCCTGGGTCGTCTGGGCCTTGGAAGTCCTCTTCACTTCCGATTTCCGCGACAGTCTCGTCTTCAAAGGCGGCACCTCGCTCTCCAAGGCCTACGGGATCATCGAGCGCTTCTCAGAAGACGTCGATGTCACCTACGACATCCGCTCGCTCGTCCCCGACATGGCTGCGGAATCCCCCAACGCTCTCCCCGCCAACCGCAGTCAGGAAAAGCGCTGGACCAAAGCCATCCGCGACCGCCTGCCGCAATGGGTCGAGCGCGAGGTCAGCCCCCTCTTCTCTGCGGCCATCGCCTCCCAAAATCTCCAGGTCCAACTCCGCCTCGAAGGCGACAAACTCTTCCTCAAATACAACCCCGCCTCCGCCGGGTCCGGCTACATCGCCCCGGTCGTCCTCGTCGAGTTCGGTGCGCGCTCCACAGGCGATCCCTGCGGGCCCAAACCCGTCTTCTGCGACGCCGCACCCCTGCTCCCCACCCTCGCCTTCCCCTCGGCCACGCCCCGCGTCATGCACCCAGAGCGCACCTTTTGGGAGAAAGCTACCGCCATCCACGTCTTCTGTGCCCAGGGCGAGTTTCGCGGCGGCCAGCGCTTTGCCCGCCACTGGTATGATCTAGCTCATCTCCACCGCGCCGGCTTCGTCGCCTCTGCCTCACGCGATCTTCAATTGCGAAAGTCCGTCGCCGCCCACAAATCCGCCTTCTTCGCCGAAAAGCGCGCGGACGGTTCCCTCATCGACTACGAAGAGGCCGTGCGGGGCCGCCTCCAGCTCATTCCAACCGAGGCCCCCGCCCTTAAGAGCCTCGCCGACGACTACCGCCGCATGGCCGATGACGGCCTCTTTGCGGGGGCCATCCTCCCCTGGCTTGACCTCCTCCACGCCTGCCGCGTCATCGAAGATCACGTCAACCGCCCCTCTGAATTGCTCTAAGAAATCTCTGCCACCGCCCGCCCCCCGCCGTCGTATTCCCCCACAGAAGCCCATGCGCGCCCACCTGCTCCTCCTTAGCCTCCCGCTCCTCGCTCAATCCCCGGTCGACGATATCATGGCAAAAGTCGCCACCAACTTCGTCGCCGGCGACGATCTCCGCCGCGGCTACGTCTACACCCAAAAGGTCAACAGCCGCGTCCTGCGCACCGACAAAAAGGTGAGCAGTGAAGAGTTCCGCGAATACACCGTTATCCCCGGCCCCAACGGCAACGCAAAGAAGCTGGTGAAGCGCACCGGCCAGCGCCGCAAGGGCAACCAGATGGTGCCCTACGCATCCACCGCCGAAGACCGCGACTACAACACTGGCGGCGAAGGGACCCTCGCCGAATCCCTGATATCCAGCTTGATCAACGACGAAAAAAGCCGCGACGGCGTCAACACCGATCTCTTCCCCTTCCTCCCCAAAGACCTCTCTAACTACAAGTTCACCCTGATCGGCACAAAAGGCATCCGCGGCCGCCCCGCTCATCGCATCGCTTTTGAAGCCAAAGAAGGAGCAAACTTCGAACACCCCTGGGCAGGCGAAGCTTTGATCGATATGGAAGATCTCCACCCGGTCCAAATCGAAACCCGCCTCGCACCCAAATTCCCCTTTGTAATCCGAACTCTGCTCGGCACCAACTTGCGCCAATCCGGCTTCTCGGTTAGCTATGCGCGCGTGGCACCTGGCGTCTGGTTCCCCGCCACCTACGGAACCGAGTTCCGTCTCGACATCGCCTTCCTCTACAAGCGAATCGTGACGATGTCGATGGAGTCTAGCGACTTCCGCCGCGTCGCCGCCGATTCGACAATCAGCTTCGCGCCGACCCCCTAGCGCGCCAACCTATTGATCCCACGGCCGCCAACGGCACGCAACGCCAGGGAAAAAGTTCCGGACGTCTTTACGCCTCGGCCTCCAATCCTCTTCGCTCCAATCTCCACCGTAGATGTACCCCTCCCTCCACCGCTGCGCCGCCTCCGAGCCCGGATATTGCTTCATCAACACCCGCCAGAGCGCTATGACAGCGTTTTTCGCACTCTTCGGCGAACCTGAATAACGGCTCACCCGTAGAGCACCGTCCAGCAACGATGGATTTTCGCGGTAGTGCCCTCCCGCATACGCCACATAAAATTCCGTCGCACTCCCCGCCTCCCGGAGTCTTGCAAACTCGCCCATTCCTCGTTGTCTCTCCGCCTCCTTCAGCAATCGAAACTCCGTCGGCGATTCCTCGCCACTTCGGTCCCCGCAAGAATTCCAAGCCCCTTGCCTCAAGTAGACTTCGTCTCGCCCTGCAACATACGGTGCCCAATAGTTGTCTCCGTATGAATCAATGCCGCCGTCACGTACCGCTCTTTCCGTCGCCGTTAAGAAATAGGGCCGAATCTCCGGTTGCCGAATTGTAAATAGGATTAGCGCTTGACGCAGTTCCCTATCCTCGCTCGCGGCAAGAGCCTTGCCCAGCTTTGCTGAATAACTTGGCACCAGCTTTGCCAGAGCCTCACTCAGCGGTCGGTACAACTCCGTCCGCTCAAGAATCAATGCTCGCATCAGAGCTACACGCTGAAATTCAACCGCCGAATCCTTCGGTAGCGATGGATCAAGCGCCGCCCTCGACAGAAGCTCCAAAGGCGCTTGCTCATTGAAGAACTTCGCCTCGAAGTATCCAAGCACCCGCAACTTCCCCGCCGCCGCCACTTCGCTCTTGAACTTCCCGTCGCTCCGTCCTGAGGAAAAGCGCAAGGTCTCGCCTTCGTCGAATAGATCCGTCCGCAGCACTGGTACCCTCGGCATCAAGCCGAGAAACGCCGACAGGTCGGTGACCGTCCGGACTTTGAGATCCAGCAACAAGTTTCGGGAGGACCGCCCCAGTTCGCTCCCTGACAATGCCCGGTCCAGAATCACTTCGGCCTCTCCCGTCCGATTCAACTCCAATAACAGGCGAGCTTGGTGATAACTAAGGGTTGTACTTGCTGGATGTCCAATAGGAATCTTACTAGCGGCGGCTAGTAGCTCGCTCACCCCGCTCTCCCCCGGCAACGCGGCATTGAGAGCCGCCACTAACCAGGCCGTCGATTTTGTCACTCTCCATTTTTGCGCCGCCCGCGTGTAAGACGTCGCATTCGGGTGCTGCATACAGTAGAGCCATTCGGTCAGCCCACTCGCCGCCATCAGTCGCGCATCGCCTTTGCGCTGCTCGAACGCGTCATAGAGAAAAACGTAATCCCAGAGGTCCTGCCGCAGGCTCAATTCCAATCCGGGCTTGGTCAACGTCTCCGCAATCTCTTTCAATACCGTTTCCGGTTCAGCCTGGATCCAGTTGCGCCGCCGCAATGCCTTCACCGCCGTGTGAAGGGATGAAAGTGATCTGTCCGCCAAAAGCGTCCTCACCTCCTCTTCAGCCACGCTCCTCCATTTGGAATCGGTCTGCAACGCCACGGTGTATGTCCTCGCCACCAGGTACGGCGCGATCGCCTTCCACGGCGATGAATCATCTGCCGCAATCTCG
>JANXUM010000466.1 GCA_025356215.1 Bryobacter sp.
CCGCGGCTCAGTGCCGCCACCGGCTCTACGTTCAAGTACCGCCCGCCGACGGCTCCTCCCACAAGCACGATCACCGGGAAAATATGCAGCCAGCGCAACAACAAGTCAACAATGCTATCCATAATCAAATTGTATGATTCATGTGGTTGTCCCGGTCGGTTTATTGTTTCAGCAGAACTGCGCCATCCTGGCCGACGAGGACACCAAAGAGGCGTTCCTGATTGATCCCGGCGACGAGCCCGGTATCATCCTGGGCGAAATCGACCGCCTCCAGGTCAAAGTAAAAGCCATCCTCATCACCCACGCCCACCTGGACCACGTCGGTGCACTAGCTGAAGTGAAAGATGCCCTAGGCGTCCCGGCCTACATGCACCCCGGCGAGCAACAACTCTACGATTCGATCGGAGAGCAAGCGGCGATGTTCGGTCTCCCCGCGCCGCGCAAGACCACCATCGACCACCCGCTCGCCGAAGGCGACAAACTCCAACTCGGCCGCTATACATTCCATGTCCTCGAAACCCCCGGCCATTCCCCGGCCAGCGTCAGCTTCTACATTCCCGCAGCGTCGCGAGTGATCGCCGGTGACGCCCTCTTCCGCCGTTCCATCGGCCGAACGGATCTTCCCGGCGGCAGCCTCCCCCGCTTGCTCAAATCGATTCGCACAAAGCTTCTGACCTTACCCCCGGAAACGGAAGTCTACCCGGGCCACGGCCCCGAAACTACAATCGCCGAAGAAGCCCGCCACAACCCCCACCTCTAAACGGCAGGCGGTGTGCTGGACAAGTTAAACTCTCTCAAAGGGGGATTTACATGCGCGCATTTGTTTCACTATTCGTTCTTTCGCTGGGCCTCGCCCAGGCGCAGAACGCGGTACAGGTTTCCAATTACTTATTCCAGGACACACTCAATCCGCAAAGAGCCGGAAGTGCTGCCCTAATCGCCACCAACCCGAGCGGCAATAACCGCTTTATCACCGACACCGTTTTGGGCCAGACTCGTAGGGTTTATGACATTCAGGGGGCCGCCAGCCCACGAACTGCCCAGGGCGGGCTCACCTATCTGGCAAAAGACAAGGTGCCTCGCGACAACTACTCCATGGAATTTGTTCTCGCCATGGGCACCAACAGCGCCGGCTGGCGCCGGATTTATGGTTGCGTCAACCTGACTCGCTCAGAAGGCCTTTATCTCGACCCCTCCGGCTTCCTCGCCTATTTTTCAGGCGTCAGTAGCGGAGGCAACGACAAGCTCACCGCCAATACTTACTA
Source organism: Bryobacter sp. (assembly GCA_025356215.1). Taxonomy (GTDB): domain Bacteria; phylum Acidobacteriota; class Terriglobia; order Bryobacterales; family Bryobacteraceae; genus Bryobacter. The sequence goes on from JANXUM010000466.1 coordinate 1,266, forward strand.
CCACATCATCATGGTGAAAAAGCCGGGCGAGGTGCTGCTCTATCTCAACGGTGCCTTGGTGGCTTCCCGGGCCGGGGGGACTCAGCTCGGGATCATGGAAGTCGCAACCAATCCGGATCAGTTGGTTCAGCTCTTCCTCGATGACGACCCCTTCGAGTGGGCTCCCGCCCGCATCGCCCTTTTCCGCGCATATGCCGGACCCCTTACCGCTGCCGAAGTAAAGGAGATTTACGCCAATCCCTTCACCTCAACTGTCGGTCTCCCCAAGCCCGGCTTCCAAAGTTCCGGCATCGTCAACAGCGCTTCTTTCTCGCCCAACAACGCCATCACGCCTGGCGGCTTCTTCACGATCTTCGGCACCGATCTCGGCGACGATTTTGGCGACTGGGGACAGTCTTTCGTAAACAACATCGCACCCCGCCGTCTCAACAATGTGCGAGTTCTTGTAAACGATCAGGAAGCTTTCATCGCCTTCACCAGTTCGGCGCAAATCAACGCAATCGCGCCGGACAACATCCCCGAGGGTCCCGTCACCGTTACTGTCGAATACAGTAACTTGCGCAGTACGGTTGTGCCTACGCAGTCGCGCCGGGTCAACCCCGCGACTTTCCGTTTCACTCCCCAAAACAGCCGCTATCTTGCCGCCACCGCCAATGATGGCAGTGCCTACATTGGGCCCGCGAATCTCTTCGGCACCAACGGCCAACTCAGCGGTCTCGCCTTGCGTCCCGCGCGTCCCGGCGAGTACGTCGTGCTCTATGGCACCGGTCTTGGGCCGACAACCCCCCCGGTCCCCGCCGGTCAGATTCCGCCCACCCGCAACGGCGGCTATCCCATCGCCAATCCTTCCGAGATCCGGCTCACTCTCAACGGCCAGACCACCACGGTGGTGCCGGCCTACTCCGGGCTCTCAGGCTTCCCCGGGCTACACCAGTTGGTGTTCCTGGTGCCCAATCTCCCAAGTGGCGACTATGAAACCGTCCTTGTCGTGAACGGACAATCTTCCCCAACAGGAACCTTCCTCCCCATCGCCCCATAACCAACAACGGAACAACGAGGACGCTCCGCGAGGCCTCGGCACTTACACGGTCAACGCCGGGGCCTCGCATCAGCCATAATCGGCTCGATCAATGGCCACTGCGACATCTACAATGGCGATCCCGGCCTTTCCGGGCCGGATCGGCGTCTTTGCTTTGCCCGAGCATAGCTACATGTACCAGGATGGAGACCGTTTCAAGTGCAGGCATCGTCTTGATTTCGGAAGGTGCTCAGACTAGACACTTGATAGACCGCCGAAAGCGGCGTGCTCGGCAGGAACCTGACAATTCGGCGGGGCGGCGCTCTTGGCTGCAAACTCCAGCACAGCCTGAACCTCCTCACGAGTCACATTGTAGTTCTGGACGATCTCCTCGATGCTGGCACCGTATGCCAGATTTTCAAAGATGACAGATACCGGCATCCGGGTATCGCGCAAGACCCACGCGCCACTCGCCTTGCCGGGAATGCTTTCGACGGCGGGGCATTGAGACCAGTCAATCTGTGCCATTTGCCAATCTCCTCGTCTGTATAGTACTGGGTTCCAAACTGACTCGAACAGCGACCGCACCGAGACCAAGGCGGATCACGAAAGCCCCTAACGTTGACGACCCCGCACACTCGCCCAAACTGCTCCGTTGAAACGTCCTCCCAGTCTGTGTGAGCGATAGAACCCGATGAACGGCGTGGTGTTTACCAATTGTGACTGGTCGGCGATTCGGAGCAGTGATCCCGGAAATTTCACCGAAAGGATCTCGATTTGATGACGGCGTAAACTGAAGGCGGGACACCACGGTATGACGAAAATCGATAACGACACAGAAATCGATTGGGCTGGCTGCAACCTCGTTGAGCGAATACCGGGCAAAGTAGCAGGCCGCCCCATTGTGCGCGGAACCCGTATCGCTGCGGACACCATCGTCCAGGACTTCGAACTCGGGGAGGGCATCGATGACATCCTCGAGGGTTTCCCATCGCTTTCCATCGAGCAAATCAAGCAGCTTATCGAATTTGCCCAAAAGCAGCGACAGCAGCCTCAAGCGTGAAGGTTTTGCTGGATGAGGATCTTGACCACAGACTACGCAAGAGCCTGAGTGTTCACGAAGTCTTCACCGTTCGCTAGCTCGCCTGGGCTGGGCTCAAGAACGGTGAACTCTTAGCGGCAGCGGAGCAAACCGGCATTGATCAACAAGATGCTCGGCGGCTCGCGATTGTCACGCTCCCAGCGACGAATTGGCCCATCGTCAAAATGTTTGTGACGCAGATTGCAGCGCCAATTGACAGGACCGCATCCGCAGAAATCGATGGCCAAGGCGCATGCTCTTTGTCCTGCTGCCGCTCTGTGAGACTGAAAAGTTGTTTCTCGGCGGGAACCAATCGTTATTTAGCGACAACGAGTTTAGGCTCCTTAGGACGCCTCAGTCAGAGCCATGCGCTGAGTCATTGACTGCCCAGCTTTGCTTGATGTTGGCCAAGGAGGGTTTTCCGCAAATCGTTTCTAACACTAACCACCGGTCCACTAAGATCGACGGTCTCAAAAGCAATCAAATGGTTCTGTATAACTACAGATTCTCGGACCCGCTGGTTAATCGCTGGGTGCAGAAACAACCCAGATGCGTTCTGCCATAAAGTCTCGCAGCCCTCTTGAGACCGAAGATAGGCGTACATCTGGTAGAGGTACATGCTCTTAAACTTGGCATTATCAAAGCGGCCCCTTGTGATGATTGAGGTGAATTTGGTGTCGATCACGATGCGGCGGCCTCCGTTCGGTGGATCGAGCACGATGTCGGTGACCATGCCTGGAAGAAACTCCGCTAGCCCTTCAGACTGTGAGGACACCTGCCAATTCAATGGAACGCTTCCGCGAACTGACCACCCTTGCGGCTCCAACTCGACGCGGGCGAACCCAAGAACTGCCTTTTCAAACAACCGACGCACCCAGGTTTCTTCCCGATCCGGCTGAACCAGGGCCGTTGGCCCAGAATCCTCCGTGGGAAGAGCCAAATCAAAGGCAAGACGCGCAAGTGCGACCATGAAGCGGTCTGGAGACTCGTTACGCCCGACTTGATCTCTGGCTAATTCAGCGCGGGATGGTCGCTCCTCGCCGACGCCCACGTTTGCAAGTCTGGAAGTCAAGGCGCGGCAACGCTGGCGCAAATCGTCATTTTGAACGAAACGCACCATCAGGTCCAACGCTGCGCGAACCAGCCGGTTGCGCGGAGTGTCACCGGTTAATTCTTCAAATCGACAGAATACCTGCCCTCTTGACAATAATTGACGGGCCTCAGTCTCTAGGACGCTGATCCGACCGCGAACTCGCGTAAGTACCATCTCGCGCTGGTGGTAACCACGGGTAAGGTTTCGGCGGAGTCTACGCTCAACAGAGTCCGCTAAGAGGCGTGCTACTAGGTCCGGAAGATCGTCAATGTCTTTTTCCACAATCGCGTTGAATTCGCTCCCCATTCTGGCTAGGTCTGAGGCATAGAGCATCAACAGCCAAAGGTTTCGAACTGGAATGCGGCCAATTAGGCGCTCGCCGGGAGTGATATCTGTTGCGGTCACACGAGCCGCGCGAGGAGTTTGGCGCGCGCAGCTTTGGCCGTTTGCGGTGCATCGTACCAGTATTCATCGAGTAGAGGGCCGATCTCGGTCTCGACCTTGTCTCGAAACCACGCGCGGCTATCGTCTATCGACTCGTCGATGTCGGGTGTCACGTAAGAATGCCCGACTTGGAACTGTGGCCCGAGTGAAACAGCAGAAGCGATCTCGACGTTCAGGCCATCAATCCGGGCCTTAATGTCAGTCAGCATTGCATCATCCATACCCCGCTTGAGACACCAAGCGTGCCACGCTGGTCCTAGTCTCGGCTCAAGATCGACGAAGGCAAAGCGCCTGCGCAGGGCAAGGTCGACAATCGCTAAGGATCTGTCAGCGACGTTCATCGTGCCGATTACGTAAAGGTTTGCGGGTACATGAACTCGCTCGCCCGGCGCTTTTCGATAGGCAAGTTCCATGGCCTCGGAGGGTCGACGCTTTGTATCCTCAATAAGGGTGAGCATTTCGCCAAAAATCTGAGCTGGGTTGCCACGGTTGATCTCCTCAATGACGAGTACAAACGGTCGGTCCGGCTCGCTTGCCGCAGCCTCAATTGCCTCCATGAAAATGCCGTCTACGAGGCTCAGTCTCCCATCGCCATGCGGGCGCCAGCCTCGCACAAAATCCTCATATGCGAGTGAGGGGTGAAACTGAACTATCCGAAGACGAGATCGCGTCGTTTCCCTGTCGTTTGACCCAACGAGTGCGAATCCAAGGCGCTTAGCGAGCCAAGTCTTACCAGTACCGGGTGGTCCTTGGAGAGCGAGGTTCTTCTTTAACCGCCAGCGTCTAATGATACTATCGAGTTCGTCAGCGCTAAGAAATGATCCATCTGCGATGATGTTGTCGACACCGTAAGTTGGTTCTTCCCCGATTTCGGAGAGCTCGTCTTCATCAAGGTCGGGAAGTTCTACCTCAGCCTCAGCCTCGAATTTGGCTGGCTTGACCCCATACTTTTCAACCCAGTAAGGTTGAGCCAAAAACCAAGCGTAGTCCTGCCGCGCGCCTCGGAAAGTAAATTCGACTAAGCGTCGCGCATCCTCCCGCTCTAAGTCGGCTCTTATTATGGTTGTCCGATAAGTATAGAAGTACCAGTCTCGCGGCGGAAACGGAGGATCCCAATGGACTTTCACCGTCTTGCCGTCGTGAAGATTTTCAAGGATCGTACCTGTCGCCTTGATTCGCATTCCAGAGACTGGCTTTCCACATACGTCAAACGGCAACTTGTGTTTTCGCACGAAACTCGACTTGATGGCTATCGGATCACCCGGCTTCATCTGTCGAACACGGTTCGCGTCAGGTGAGGATACCTGTCCGATCGAATCTGGGTCACCGTTTTGCCAAATCCCTTCATTGAG
>JANXUM010000171.1 GCA_025356215.1 Bryobacter sp.
TGGTGGGTCAGTTCCCCTTCCAGCATCCGCTCAGTCAACGCTTTCGTGATCGCCTTCAGCAATCCGTTTGGCCCAGCCAAATCGTCCTGCGTCTTGATTCCCTTCAATAACTCGTCCAGTACCTCTGGCTTGATGTTCATCGCTTCTCCTCTTTCATTGTCGGAGAACTGCGTTTACACAATCCTTTGTACACCCTCATTTTTGGAGCTACCTAAATCAACTTAAACTTATCCCAGCCAGCAGCCAAGCCAGGTTGCCTAAATGCAGTCACAACGATTTTCAACTTTCTTTCGTTGATTCCAAATCACTTACTGCCACCTCCGTCAAATTCGCCCCGCCATCGGTGCAAAACTGTTCCCGGGTGGAAGCAGTTTCTCCAGCCCCAAGTTCTCCGACAACCGAATCCGCCTCTGTGGCAACTACGCCACAACTGTCGCTTGGCATTCCATCCGGCTCATCTAGGCAAACAAAAATCGAAATGTACCGAATAAGAAGGAACGAACCCAGCAAGGGCTTAACCCTTTTACTTTCAACCGGATGGAATGCCAAAAAACAGATGCAAATGGACCTTTTTCGGACTGTGTTTTTTAACCCAGCGCCCAACAACCCGCCCGCCTCATCCCTTCTTCCGCGCGGCAAAAAACGCGCCCACCTTCTCCCGCGCCCCCTCGCTCACCAGCGCCTCCTCAAACAATCGCGCCTCCTCGGCCAACCCTTCCTCAAATCCCCCCAATGCGCAAAGCAAAGCCAATCCCACTCGCCCGCTCCCGGCGCAACGCAAATCGCAAGTCTTCCTCCCAGAGCTCACCTCAAGAGAAGCACCAACGACATCCCCCTCCACCACCCGATCAACAATCCCCAACTCCAGCGCCTCCGCCGCCCCCACCGCCTCCCCCGACAAACAAATCCGAAACGCCGCCTCCAACCCCGCCAGCCGCGGCAACCGCTGCGTCCCCCCCGCTCCCGGAATCAGCCCCAGCTTCACCTCCGGCAGCCCCACCTTCGCCCCCGCTTCCAGCACCCGGTAATGTCCCGCCATCGCCAACTCAAGGCCAATCCCCAGCGCCCCGCCATTCATCGCCATCACCACCAGCGTCTTCCCCTGCTCGATCGCATTCAACAACTCATTTAGATACCGCATGTCCGGCGCAATCTCCCCGCGCGTGATCCGTTCGATCTCCCGCAGGTCCGCCCCCGCCACAAACATCTTTCCCGACCCCGTGATCACAATGCGCTCTACCCCCCGGTCCGCCTCCGCCTCGGCCCAGGCTTCCCCCAACTCAGCGCACAACGCCCGCGACAAAGCGTTCACCGGAGGGTTCATCATGGTGAGTATGGCGCTCGATCCAATTCGTTCAGTACTGACAAGACGTTCCATTCTCTTGACGCTACCATTGGCCCTCTCCGCCAATCAGCCCATCCGCGTCGAACTCTTCCTGGCGACCGAGTGCCCCATCTCCAATCGCTACGTTCCAGAGCTCAATCGCCTCATCGCCGCTTACCCCGCGATCCAATTCGAAGCCTGGTTTCCCGAGCCCAAACTCACCCCAGACAAGCTCAAGAAATGGGTCGATAGCTTCAACGTCAAATTCAAAGCCAATCTCGATCTCGGCGGCCGCCGCGCCGCCAAGTCCGGTGCCACACTCACCCCCGAAGCCGTCATCTACCAAGGCGAAACACTGCTCTACCGCGGCCGCATCGACGATCGATACGTCGGCTGGGGCAAATCCCGCCCCGCCCCCACCCAACACGATGTCGCCGAAACCCTCGACCTGCTGCTGGCAGGCAAAACCCCCGCCCCTCGCTTTACCAAGTCCTGGGGCTGTTACATCGAAGCAAAACCATGACTTACTTACCCTTCTTACTCACCCTCGCCTCGTCCCCAACTTACTACCAGGACGTCAAGCCGATCCTCGCCGCCAACTGCGTCATCTGCCACACCGAAGGCCAAGTCGCGCCTTTCAAGCTCGACAGCTACGACGACGCGAGCAAGCACGCCAAAATCATCGCCGCCGTCACCGCCGCCGGCCGCATGCCCATCTGGAAACCCAAACCCAATTTCGGTCACTTCCAGGACGAGCGCCGCCTCACCGCGGCCGAGATCGACACCCTAAAAGCCTGGGCCAAAGCCGGTGCCCCCGCCGGCAAACCAACCAACAAAGCAAACCCAATTCTCCCCGCGCCCCCGCCAACCGCCGATCTCACCCTCCGCATGCCCGCC
>JANXUM010000191.1 GCA_025356215.1 Bryobacter sp.
ACTTGCTGGCAAAATCGCTCTGATCGACCGCGGCATTTGCGGCTCGTCCGTCAAGGTAGCCAACGCCCAGGCGGCGGGCGCGATCGCCGTCATCTTCGGCGGCTTCCAGAATGGCAACATTTTCCAACTCACCGGCTTGGACGGCACCTCCATTCCATCGGCCCTCGTAAACTTCACTACCGCCGCCAGCCTCCGCGCCTTGCTCGCAAACGGCACACGCGATGTCCGCCTCAACCCGGCCTTTCGTGAAGTGTCCGCCGCCTCTGACCAAGTCGCCTCCTTCTCCTCCCAAGGCCCCGGCATCGGCAATTTCGCCGTCAAGCCGGATCTCGTCGCCGTCGGCACCGATCTCTACATGGCCACCCAAAAATTCGACCCCAACGGCGACATGTACAGTCCCACGGGCTTTACGGTCGCCGACGGCACCAGTTTCTCCGCCCCCATGGCCGCGGGCGCCGCCGCCCTCGTCAAGCAAAAAAACTCCAGTCTCACGCCCGCGCGGATCAAGAGCGCCCTTGTCAACGCCGCCAACCCCAACCTGACCGACTTCGACAACAATGGTCGCGAAATTCAAGCCTCCCTCACCGGCATGGGAGCCGGCAAGCTTGACACCAACAAGGCTCTCCAGGCCAACGTCTCCGCCGAACCCAGCTCTCTCGGCTTCGGCAACGTCGGCACCGGCACCCTCCCCTCCCTCGGCGTGGTCATTACCAATCTCAGCAATGGCTCACAAAACCTCACCGCCCGCGTGGAACAACGCGCCGCAGATTCCGTCGCTCAATTGACCGTCACGCCCAGCACCTTCTCCCTCCTCGCCGGACGCCAAACCCAAGTCACCGTCAGGCTCACCGGCAATCGCCCCCGCGCTGGCAAATACGACGGCTTCATCGTCATCAGCGGCGGTGCCGCCGACCTTCGCATCCCCTACACCTACTTCGTCGGCGACGGCACTCCCTGGAACATGTACGCCTTGGCCGGTGCCAATTTCACCGCCATCCCCAGCTATGAGTATTCCGGGATCATGATGAAGATCGTCGATCAATACGGCGTTCCCGTTCAGGGCGTCGCCGTCCGCGGCACCGTCACCAGCGGCGATGGCAAGATCACTTTTGCCAATGAGCTTACCGATTCCTACGGCATCGCCGAAGCCACGTTCAAGGCCGGCGCCAACATCGGCGATCAGGTCTTCCGTTTCACCGCCGGCAACCTCTTTGCCGAATTCGTGGCCACCGTCATCCCCCGCCCCGCCATCACCACCGGTGGAATCCGCGACGCCGCCAGCAACGACGCCCCCGACGGCTTCGCCGCCGGTCAGTACATCAGCATCTACGGTGCCTCTTTGAGCCCCACCTTCAAAGTTTTCTCCGGCAACGAGCTCCCTCTCTCGCTCGCCCGCGTCAGCGTCAGCTTCGACAACCCAGGCCAGCGCGTCAGCGCCGCGGGCCGCATCCAGTTTGTTAGCGACGGTCAAATCAACGTCCAGATCCCGTGGGAGTGCCAAGGCCTCGCCACGGTCGACATGAAAGTCTCCATCGGCGATTTCTCCAGCGCCGTCCAGACCCTGCGCCTGCGCAACGCCAACCCCAGCCCCTTTGAGTACACCGAAGCCGGCTCAAATCGCCGCTATGCCGCCTCCCTTGACGCCAACTTCGCTCTCATCTCCACCGCCAACCCCGCCCGCCGCGGCCAAGTCGCACAACTCTTCGTCAACGGCCTCGGCCCCGTCGACCGCACCCCCGGCAACGGCCAAATCAGCCCCGCAGACCCCCTCGCCCGAACCGCAGCGATCCCCGAAGTCCGCATCGGCGGCAAAGTCGCCCAGGTCCTTTTCAGCGGCCTCGCCCCCGGTATCGTCGGGCTCTATCAATTGAACGTCATCGTTCCAACCGACTCCCCCACCGGCACCGACGTCGAACTCACCGTGCAGCAAAGTGGAGTGACCTCAAAGACTTCCCGCCTGCCCGTGCAGTAGACCGTCTAGAATGGGATTTGTAGAAATCCCCGAAGCATGATCGACATCAAAAAGAAGCTGCAGGACGAGATGGTCGCCCTCGAACACGAATTCCGCAATGAACTCCCCAAGGAAATCCTGCGCGCCCGCGAACTGGGCGACCTGAGTGAGAATGCGGAGTACCACGCGGCAAAAGAGCGCCAAGGCTACGTTTATGCCCGCCTCAGCCAACTCAAGACCCGCCTTCAAATCATGTCGATGGCTGATTTAACCAAAATCCCCCACGACTGCGTCGGCCTTGGCTCCGAGATTGTCGTCCTCGACACCAGGAAGGACGAACAGATCACCTATAAAATCGTCACCAGCGAAGAAGCCGACGCTCCCAACGGCATGATCTCCACCAGTTCGCCCATCGGGCGCGGCTTGCTAAACAAAAAAGTCGGAGACGAAGTCCAGATTGTCATCCCCGGCGGAACCAAAGAATTCGAGATCCTCAAGCTCAAAACGATACACGATCTCGACGATTTGAGCTAATCTGGGGCCAAGCGAACTTTACCGGTGGATACCAAAATGACATGGACGGGAGCGGTCGGGCGAACCTGTAATCTGCTGCTCGTCAAGATTGTCGACGGCTTGGCCCTGTCCAAGATCCATCCCAATGTTTTGACCTTCATTGGCCTCGTCATCAACATCGCCGCCGCATGGCTGCTGGCGATCGGAGCCTTCTGGCAAGCCGGCCTGGTAATCATAGGTGCCGGTCTCTTCGACATGGTCGACGGTCGGGTAGCACGCCAAACCGGACAAGTGACCATGTTCGGAGGCTTCTTCGACAGCGTCATCGACCGCTACTCCGACCTCGCCCTCCTCATCGGTCTTCTGGTCTACTACGGAAACATCAACCGCCCCCTCTACGTGGTCCTCACGGCGGTCGTCATGATGGCCTGCGTCATGATCAGCTATACACGGGCACGCGCCGAAAACACGATCCCACAATGCAAAGTAGGCTTCCTGGAGCGCCCCGAGCGAGTAGTGCTCTTCATCATCGGAGCCCTCTTCGACCGAATGGCCCCAGTCCTCTGGATCGTGGCGATTTTGGGCAACCTAACGGTAGTCCACAGAATGATCTTCACCTTCCAGGAAGCCAAGCGCCTCGAAGAGGCCCAAACGCGAGTCCCCCAATCCAGCTCGGTAGCAGTAAGCCGCTAAGAAGTCGATGGCGCGGCCCAAGGACGAGCCCTACCCGCCCTCAACCACCACCACGGCCGTCACATGTGTCTTCGTATGACTAAACGAAACATGTACGACCGTCACGCCCTTCGCTGCGGCAAGCGCCGCCCCCGCCCCATGTAACTCCAGCCTCGGCGCGCCCCCCTTCTGCGTCACCACCTCAAAGTCCCGCCACGAAATCCCCAACTCCCACGACGCCTGCAACGCCTTAAAAGTCGCCTCCTTGGCCGCAAAGCGCGCCGCGTAGCGCTCAGTCGCATTCGCCTTCCCATCGCAAAAAGCGATCTCCGCGGGCGTGAAAATCTTATCGAGAAAGCGCCGCCCAAACCGCGCCACCGATTCGCCAATCCGCTCCGTTTCTTCCAAATCGATACCGATGCCGAGAATCATGTGCCTAAAGGAAAAGCGCCCCGCGCCTCCTCCAAATTCTCTCCCACTTCCAACAGCAGTTCTTCATGCCAAGGCTTAGCCACCAACTGCACCGACAATGGCAATCCAGTCAAATCGAAGCCAATCGGCACGGCCAAAGCCGGTAACCCCAATAGATTCGCGACCGTGAGAGGGGCCATGCTCTCCACTCCCGGGAACGCCCCCACCGGCCAAGCGCCAAACCCCGGGTTCGGCATCAGCAACACTGGAAACTCATTCATCGCCTTCAAAAACCGTGCTCGAAGTGCATCCCGCGCCGCCAGCATCTGCAACAACTCCGCGCTCGTCGGCGCTTCCCCAGCCAGAAACTCCGCCGTATGCGGCGTCGCAAACCCAATCGGATGCGCGTTCAACTTCAAAAAGAAAAACCGCCAAACCTCATACAGCCGCCCCCAGGGCTGCATGGGAAACTCCTCCCCACCCCCCAGCAAAGCCGCTGCCCGGCGCGTCGTCTCATGCTCCACGACGCCGATCCTCAAATTTTCCGACCGCAAAAGGGGCGTAAACGGCACCGAGAACGGATCGCCATCGTCATGCCCGGCCACAACGTCAAACAGCATCCGCACATCGCCGACCGTCCTCGCCATTGGACCGATCACTCCCAACAGTCCGCCCGGATGCCCCACACTCGGAAAATGCCCGCCCGCCGGCACGCGACCCGGCGTCGGTTTCAATCCGCAAATCCCCGTCAACGCCGCTGGCAGCCGAATGCTCCCTCCGCCGTCAGACCCAATCCCGCCCGCCGACAGGCAAGCCGCAATCGCCGCGCTCTCCCCGCCGCTACTCCCGCCCGGCGTGTGGCTCAACCGCCACGGGTTCCGCGTCACTCCAAACACCTCGTTATGCGTCTCCCAATTCATCAGCAACTCGGGCGTGTTCGTCTTCCCCAAAATCGTCGCCCCCGCCTCCAGCAATCGATCGACGCAAGTCGCGTGACGCCCCGCCACTTGCCCCCGCCGCGCCGCATGCCCGCAAACCGTCGCATGCCCCTCAATGTCCAGCGAGTCCTTAATCGAGATCGGAATCCCTGACAACGCCCCCCTCACCCCATCCCGTTGCAGCGGCTCATCAAAAATTTCGCTGAACGCGTTCACCTTCGGCTGCCACTTCGCGATCTGCCGTTGATGCGATTCCAATAGCTCTTTCGCACTCACCTCGCCGCCATCCAGCGCGCGGCGCATCTCAACCAGACTCAAGCGACATGGATTCTTCAAACTATCAGGGTAGACTGTATGCTGGCATGGCGACACTGAGTTTTACCGAGGCGCGCCGGGTGGTGCTGGAGCGCGTGCTCGTTCCTCCCACTCCCGCTCTCGAATCCGTTTGGCTGACCGACGCGATCGGGCGCGTTCTGGCGGAAGACGTCCGCTGCGATCGCGACATGCCGCCCCTACCCCGCAGCCTCCGCGATGGCTTCGCGGTCCGTTCGGCGGACCTCCCCGCCACACTGCCCATCCATGGCGAAATCCGCGCCGGCCAAATGCCGCAAACACCCCTGCTCGCGGGCCAAGCCATCTCGATCATGACTGGCGCTGTCATCCCGGCAGGTGCCGACCAGGTACTCATGAAAGAGCACGCCACCCGCACTGACGACAACATCGAAACCGCCCGGCCCGGCCTCGCCGGCGAATGGATCTCCGCCGCCGGCTCCATGGCAAAATCAGGCGATGTCGTCGTGCCATCGGGCCGCCGCGTCGACGCCGCCGCCATCGCCATGCTCGCCACTGTCGGTCGCAGCCAGGTCCTCGTCACCCGCCAGCCCGTCGTCCGCATCCTCGCCACCGGCGACGAGGTTGTCGACATCGCCCGCCGCCCCAACCCCACCGAAGTCCGTAACTCCAACAGTTGGGCCCTCGCCGCCGACGTCAAACGCTTCGGCGGTCGCCCAGAGATCCTGCCCATCGCCCCCGACGACGAAAAGATCACCCGCGACCTGATCGAATACGGCCTCGGTGCCGACCTCCTGCTGATCAGCGGCGGCGTCTCCGCCGGTGACTACGATTTCGTCGAAGTCGCTCTCGCCAACCTCGGCGCTGAATTCTACTTCGACCGCGTCCTCATCCAGCCCGGCCAACCCACCGTCTTCGGCCAGGCCAGAGGAACCTTCTTCTTCGGCCTCCCCGGCAACCCCCTCTCAACGATGGTCACCTTCCGGATCTTCGCTGAAGCCGCCATGGCCCGCCTCTCAGGCGTCGCCCACCCGGAACTTCACTTCAGCCGCGCCGCCATCGAATCCCCCTACGCCCACCGCCCCGGCCTCACCCGCTTTCTCCCGGGCCTACTCGGCGACAACGGGGCCACCGTTCAAATTCTTCCCTGGCAGGGCTCCGGCGACATCCCAGCTTTGGTCCGCGCCAACTGTATCGTAGTCGTTGCGCCCGATCGCGAAACATGGACCGCCGGCGACCTCGTCCAGGTCCTGACAGCATGAGCAAACTCAGCCATTACGACGACTCGGGTGCCGCCCGCATGGTCGACATCTCCGCCAAGGCCCCCACCGCCCGCGTGGCCCGCGCCCACGCCTTCGTCCGCATGTCCCCAGAGGTCCTGGCAGCCCTGCCCAACAATCCCAAAGGCGACCCACTCGAAGTCGCCCGCATCGCCGCCATCTTGGCCGCCAAACGCACCTGGGAACTCATCCCCCTCTGCCATCAGATTCCATTGGCGCAAGTCGATGTCGATTTCCGTATCGAAGCTTCCGGCATCCGCGTCTTCACTGTTGTGGTTTGCGCCGCCGGCACCGGCGCCGAAATGGAGGCCCTCACCGCCGCCTCCGTGGCCGCCCTCACCATTTACGACATGACCAAAGCCCTCGACAAGGCAATCGAAATTTCGGAACTTTACTTGCTCAGCAAAAGCGGAGGTAAAAGCGGAGATTATGAGAGATCTACAAATGCCTAGCAATTGGAACAAAGCGTTGGCGCTTGTGCTGGCGGCAACCCTCGCCGGTGTGGCCGTTTGGGCACAGGATGACGTAATCCGGGTCACTACCTTCAACGTCGTCGCCCCCACCGTGGTGAAAGACCGCGACGGCAATTACCTCAACGGCCTCGACGTCCGCGACTTCATTCTCCGCGACAACGGAAAGCCACAAGACATCCGCCTCGACCAAAGCTACGTCCCCATCTCGCTGGTCCTCGTCATCCAGCGTAGCGCCGCCACAGAGCCCGTCCTTCCCACGGTTCAAAAGATCGGCTCGATGCTTGCGCCAATGATCATCGGCGACCGCGGCGAGGCCGCCATCGTCACCTTCGACCACCGCGTCGAACTCAAGCAGGACTTCACCAACGACACTGAGAAATTCAAGAAGGCGCTTGAGACTCTCCGCCCCGGATCCCAAACCCGCGCCATGTCCGACGCCGTCCTCTTTTCCGCCCGCATGCTCAAGAAGCGCCCCAAAGATTACCGCCGTGTCATCGTACTCATCAGCGAAACGCAGGAGAGCGGCTCCACCGCCCACGTCAAGGACGCCCTACTTGAAGTCGAGTTCAACAACATCCTGGTCTACTCGATCAACATGTCCCGCATCATGAACAAGATCATGGCCAAGCCCGGCTATCCGCGCCCCGACCCTGTTCCCCCCAGCGCCCGCCCCCTCCCGCCCGGTATGGCCAACAACCCCACCACCCAGGCCCAGATGGGCGGCATGAGCGGCAGCTTCGGCAACATCATTCCCCTCTTCCAGGAGGTTTTTACCGCTGGCAAGGCTCTGTTCATTTCCAACCCTCAAGAGGTCTACACCAGGTACAGTGGCGGCTCGGAATTCTCCTTCCTCACTCTCAAAGGCTTCGAAGGCGCGGTGCAAAAGCTCGGCGAAGAACTCCAAAGCCAATATCTACTCAGCTACAGCCCCTCCACCAAGCTCGACGGCGGCTGGCATGCCATCGAGGTCGAAGTCCGCCGCGGCGACGCCACCGTTAAAACCCGTGGGGGCTACTGGATGGCCGCCCGCGTCAACTAAACTGGAGGCGTGTTGCGCTCTCTTCTTCTTTTGCTGGCCTGCTCCGCCTTCGCGCAGAGTAATGTGGTCGATCTCACGATCCTTCACTACAACGATTTCCACGCCCGCCTGCTTCCCTCTGATCAAGGCTTAGGCGGTGCCGCTTACCTCGCCTCGGCCATCAATCAAGAACGCAAAAGCTGCCCCCGCTGCCTCCTCCTCAGCGCCGGCGACAGCGTCCAAGGCTCCCCGGTCAGCACCATCTACCGCGGTCTCCCCGTCTTCGAAGTCCTCCGCCCCTTCAACGTCGACGCCTTCGCCCTCGGCAATCACGAATTCGATTACGGCTACGACCGCATCAACGACTTCATGGCCGCCGCCGGCACCCCCGTCCTCGCCGCCAACTTCCTCAATCCCGACGGCAAACTCTTCACCGGTGCCGCCAGCGTCATCGTCGAGCGTGACGGCCTTCGCATCGGCATCGTCGGCGCCCTCATGCAAGACCTCGTCCCCGGCCTTGCGTCCCCCTCCAAGCTGGGCCCCAATCAAATGACGGCCACCCTCGATGCACTCCGTGCAGAAGCCGCCCGCCTCAAGGACAAGACGGACATCCGCATCGCCCTGGTGCATCTCTGGAAAGAAGGCTGCGATCAGATCGTTCGTGAACTTCCCGAGTACGCCGTAACCGTCTCCGGCCACGACCACGGCGGCCTGCAAGCCATGTTCCAGGTCGAAGACCGCGTCGGCGTCCGCGTCAAAAGCTACGGCGTCGAACTGGGGCGCCTCAACCTCAGCTACGACAAGACCACCCACAAGATCCTCAAGTCCGATTGGAGGCGCATCCCCGTCACCACCGCCGCCTACCAGCCAGACCCGGTTGTCGCCAAGCTCGTCGACAAATGGGAGGCCAAGGTCAACCTCGTCGTCGACACCCCCATCGGCGTCAGCAACTCCGCCCACACCAGGGATCAGACCAGGAAGTGGATCGAGCTAGTCATGCGCGAGCGCTCCGGCGCGCGCTTTTCATTTATGAACAGCGGCGGCGTCCGCGACGTCCTCCCCCAAGGCCAACTCATGGCCCGAGCCGTCTGGAACATCATGCCCTTCGACAACATGCTCGTCATGGGCCAAGTGCCCGGCAAGCTGATTCCCGCCTTCATTCGCGGCGACTCTGAGCTCGACCCCGACAAGCTCTACTCCGTCGCCAGCATCGATTTCCTGGTCGAGGGCTGGCGCAATTCCAAAGATCCGGCATTGCGCGATTTCGGTGCCGCCATGCCGCTCGAAGGTCCCTTCCTCCGCGATGCCTTGCTCGATTGGATCAAGGCCAAGAAGACGGTGGATTAGCCACTGCCGCCCTTCTCTCATCGCTACCCCTGGGACGCCGCCCCCAACGCCCTCTCTGCGGCCCTCGCGGGGCATCGGCTCGACGGAGCCCCGCTAGTCGATCTGTCAATCTCCAACCCCACCCAGGCGAATCTCGATCTCCCCGACCCCGGCTTCGCGCCAGCCTCCGCCGCCTACGCCCCGTCCGCCGCCGGTGCCGAGCATGCCCGGGAAGCCATCTCGCTCTACTACGCGGAAGACTTCCACGGCCACGTCTCCCCTGACGACCTGCTTCTCACCGCCAGCACCAGCGAAGCCTATTCCTTCTGCTTCAAACTCATCGCCGACCCCGGCGCCAAGATCCTGCTTCCCCAACCCTCCTATCCGCTGCTCGAATTTCTCGTCCAAGCCGAAGGCCTCACCCCTGTCTCCTACCCGCTTCACGAAGCCGGTGGCCAATGGATTCTCGATCGGGATCGCCTGGCCGCCGCCTGTGACGCCTCCACACGTGCCATCGTCGTCGTAAACCCCAACAACCCAACCGGCCATTTCCTCTCTGCCGACGACGCCGCTTGGCTCATCGGCTTCGCCGCCGACCGCTACTGGATCATTTCCGACGAGGTTTTCGCCGACTACGCGTGGAACCCAGCTCCCAACGCCATCCGCACCCTCACAGCCCTCCGCGCCCCTAACGTTTTCTGCCTCAGCGGGCTGTCTAAAACCTGCGCTCTTCCCCAAATGAAACTTGGCTGGATCGCAATGCCGCCCTCCCCTGAGATCCGCCGCAACCTCGAATGGGTCGCCGACACCTACCTCAGTGTGTCCTCGCCGATCCAGTCCGCCGCCGTCGGCTGGCTGGCTTCTCGCGCCGCCTTCCAACGCCCGATTGTGGATCGCTGCCGCGCGAACCTTGCCCTGCTCGCCGCAGCGCTAGAAGCTTCGTCCTGGTCGCTCCTACCGGTCGAAGCCGGCTGGTCCGCCATCCTGCGCGGGCCGACTCACCTCGATGAGGAAGTCGTAGCTCTCAAGCTTCTCGAAGCCGGATTCCTGGCGCAACCTGGTTTCTACTACGACCTTCCCTTCACCGGCAGTCTTGTCTTAAGCCTGCTCACTCCGCCAGCCCAACTCTCAAGGGGTCTTGCCGCGATCAAGACTTTCTAAAGATGAGAATGTGTTGCCAGGGCAACTCCTCGATCGTCTTATCGAGCACAAATCCTTCCGCCTCAACCTCCATCTTTGCTTCCTTGACGCTCATCTTATGCTCCGGGCGGATCGGCACATATGGATCCTCTTTTCGGTACTCAAGAAGAATTAACCGCCCGCCGTCTTTCATCGCCTCTCGCAATTTCCCCAGCATCTCGCGCGGATGCGATAACTCGTGATACACGTCCACCATCAACAGTACGTCACAGCACCCGGCGGGCAACTTAGGGTCGCTCTCGGTCCCCAGCACGGGTTCTACGTTGACGGCTTTCGTCGCCCGCATTCGCTTTTTCAGGATCGCCAGCATCTCAGGCTGGATGTCGTTGGCGTAAATCTTACCGCTCGGGCCCACCAATTCAGCCATTCGCAACGCGTAGTATCCGCTGCCCGCGCCAATGTCGGCCACAGTCATCCCCGCCTTCAATCCCAGCAATTGGATCGCTCGCGTGGGGTTCTCTTCCGATTCCCGCTCTGAGCGTTCCAGCCAATCCGCGCCCCCTACACCCATCACCGGTGCCAGTCTCCGGCCCGACTTCGGATGTTGCCCCTGCGCCAACGCCTCGCCGCAAAACCCGCCGACCAGTACTAAGCTACATAGTATTTGTGTAAATTTTAATTGCCATCGCCCCCCAAACTGGATTAATCTCATACCGAGTAAGATGACACAGAACCAGTCGCCGTTCCATTCTCGCAGAGGCTTTTTATTGACGGCAACTTCCGCTGCCATTCTACAATCCGCCTGCTCGCGCGAGGCCGCCGAGGCCGAAACCAAAAGCAAACAAGTAGCCAAAACTTTTAAGATGGGCGAACGGGCCGCCATTGGCACGCTCACTTACAGCGTCCTGGAGTCCGGTTACTTCACTCAACTCGGCGAAGCGGGCAAGCCAAAGCTCGCCGAAAAACGATTCCTCGTAATTCGTATGTCAATTACGAACGGTGCCGGCAAAGAGGCCGAAGTGCCGCTCTTTCGGCTCATTGACGATAAAGGCACGGAATATCCCGAACTTCAGGAGGCTAGCTTCCTTTCCGGTTGGTTCGGCTTGCTTCGAAAAATTGGCCCAACGATGACCGAAGAAGGTCGCATCCTCTTCGACGTTGCGCCTCGCCCTTACAAGCTCGAAGTTACCGATGGCGGCGAGACCGGCAAGGAACTCCTCGCCTACATCGACATTCCAATGGACTTCGACACTGCCGAACCAATCCCCGCCGCGGGTCAGGGTGTCTCGGCCCCAGCCAAATAGAAACTGACCCAATTGTCGCCCTGTTTCAACTGACGCGTTAGTACTAGCCTTCCATTGCTTGCCGGCAGCTTCAATCGGCGGTCGTGCTGCAACAGCAGCAACTCTGGCGGCGCGGCCCCAAAGTGCTGCAAGCACTGTTCGTATTCTTTCTCAGCCTCATAGGGCGGGTCTGCGAACACCACTCCCCTGAATCTACGCTCCAGTGCCAGGCGCACTGGTTTGGCGATGGTTTCCGTCCGCTTCTCGATCCCCAGCGCCTTCACGTTCCGCTTTAGCGCCTCCAGAGCATCGCGATCGTTTTCGACAAACACCACCCGCGCCGCCCCCCGGCTTAGCGCTTCGATCCCTACCGCCCCCGACCCCGCATAGAGATCCACAAAGGTCGCGTCGGCAATTTGCGGTGCCAGGATGCTGAACAGCGCCTCGCGCATCCGGTCTGGCGTCGGTCTTGTCGTCTCACCGCGCGGAGCCTCTAGCGTGCGCCGCCCAAATTCTCCCGCGATCACTCTCATAGCTGTCTTACCCTACCTGCGCCAAGCCATATCTTCTCTGCCAATTCTCCTCAAGGTACCGCACCGCTTCCACCATCCTTGGGCTCCCGCTCTCGCGCTCGATAAATTGCCTGGCCTCTTCCCTCGCCATCTCGAGAATGTCGCGATCCTTCAAAATATGAGCAAACCGCAATTGCGGCATCCCCGATTGCCGCGTTCCAAAGAACTCCCCCGGCCCCCGAATCTCCAAGTCCGTCTCGGCCAGCTTAAAGCCGTCGCCCGTCGCCACCATCGCCCGAATCCGTAGCTCACTCACTTCATTCAGCTTGCCGGTTATCAGATAGCAGAAGCTCGCATCCGCTCCGCGACCCACTCGTCCGCGTAACTGGTGCAACTGCGCCAAGCCAAACTTTTCCGCGTTCTCAATCACCATCACCGTCGCGTTCGGCACGTCCAATCCAACCTCAACAACGGTCGTGGCGACGAGTACGTTCACCTGCCGCTCTTTGAAGCGCAACATCACCGAGTCTTTCTCGGTCGCCCCCATCTGTCCATGCAATAACCCAACTTCAAAGTCCGGAAAGATCTTACCGGCGTGCATCTCAAACATCTTCTGCGCGCTCTTTAAGTCCGGTGAGTGCTCGCTGTCGTCCACCAGCGGATACACGATATAGGCTTGCCGTCCCGCCGCCACTTCCTTGCGCACTGCCTCCCACACTGTCTTCGCCGCCCCATGCGCCACATGGCGCGTCGCGATCGGTTTACGTCCCGGTGGCATCTCGTCGATCACGCTCACATCCAGGTCGCCATAAATGGTCAATGCCAACGTCCGCGGAATGGGCGTCGCTGTCATCACCAGCACGTCCGGCGCGGGTCCCTTCTGCCTCAGAAAAAGCCGTTGCAACACGCCAAACCGATGCTGCTCGTCGATGATCGCCAAACCCAGCTTTTGAAACTCGACGTTCTTCTCCAGCAGCGCGTGGGTCCCCACCACAATCTGCGCCTGCCCCCCGGCGATCAGTTTCTTGATCGCCTCCTTCTCGCGCGGCGTCTGCGATCCCACCATCAACGCCACGTTGTACCCGAGCCTGCGGAAGAACTTCTGCATCGACAAATAATGCTGCGTCGCCAAAATCTCCGTCGGCGCCAGCAACGCCACCTGATACCCATTCTCCACCGCGATCACCGCCGCCTCGGCCGCCACCAAAGTCTTGCCGCTCCCCACATCGCCCTGCAGCAGCCGGTTCATCGGGTGCGGCCGCGCCATGTCGTCGGCGATCTCTTTCAACGCCCGCTTCTGCGCCCCGGTAGGCTTGAAAGGCAGCATCTGCTTCACCTTTTCGCGAAGACCGCCACCAAGATCGAAGGCGATCCCCACCGCCCGCTTCACTTCGCGCTGCTTTCTCAACAACCCAAGCTCCAACCAAAAAAACTCCTCAAAGATTAGTCGCCGATGTCCCGCCGACCGCCGTGTGTTCAACGCCTCCAGACTAGATTCCGGCACCGGGTCGTGTACGTCCACAATCGCCTGCCCCAGCCCCGGCATCTCAAACCGCCGCAGAGTCTCCGGCGGCAGCGCGTCGTGCAATTCCCCGGTCGCCTCCAACGCCCCACTTACAAATCGGCGGATCTGCTTGGCCGAGATCTTCCCCACCGCCTCGTACACCGGAACGATGCGCCCCATGTGCAAAGCCAACTCCGGGTCGCCGTCTTCCGGCAGCACTTCAAAGTCAGGATGGGCCAAGAACACCCGCCCGCCCTGAAAATCGAACTCCGCCTTGCCAAACAGCGCCAGGCGCATCCCAGGGACAATTTCACTCGCCAAATACTTCGCGTTGTACCAGCGGGCCAGCAGCTTGTTGCCCTGTTCGTCCTGCATCTCGGCCTCAAACAGCAACTGCATGCCCCGTCTCCACGTTCGCGTCCGAGTGGAGGCAACAATCGCCAGCAACGCTCCGCTCTGGCCCTCGCGAAAGTGGCGGATTGGCAAAAACTTGCTCCGATCCTCGTAACGGAACGGCGGATAAAACAGCAAATCCTCGACCGTTTCGAGGCCCTTCGCCTTCAGCTTCTCGGCCAGCGCCGGGCCGACGCCTTTCAGGTATTGCAGTGGTGAGGAGAGGCGGACCAAAGCCGTAGTGTACAATGCCCGCAATGCGATCTCTCAGCTATCTTCTGCTTTTCTTCGCCGTCCCGCTAGCCGCCGCCGAGCTGCGCATCGGCATCATCGGCACCGACACCTCACACGTCATCGCCTTCAGCAAGGTCTTGAACGACCCCAAGAGCCCCGATTTCGTCCCCGGAGTCCGCATCGTCGCCGCCTACAAAGGCGGCAGCAAAGACATCAAAGAAAGCTCCTCCCGCGTCGACAAATACGCCGAGGAGCTGGCCCGCGATTGGAATGTCGAAATCGTCCCCGACATCGCCACGCTGCTCACCAAAGTCGACGCCGTTCTGCTCGAAAGCCTCGACGGTCGCCCTCATCTTGAGCAGGCAAAGCAGGTGATCGCCGCCGGAAAACCGCTCTTCATCGACAAGCCTCTCTCGGATCGTTTGGAGAGCGCCGTCGAAATCGCCAAGCTTGCCAAATCCCGCGGCGTCGCGTGGTTCTCCTCCTCCAGCCTCCGCTTCGCCAAGAGTCTCGCCCCACTGCAACAGCCCAATCTCAAAGGTGCGATCGTCTGGGGCCCCGGCCCACTCGAAGAGCACCACTACCTTGAGCTCGGCTGGTACGGCATCCACGCCGCCGACATGCTGTTCACACTCATGGGTAAAGGCTGTGAAACCGTCACTCGCACTTACTCAGCGGATCAGGACGAAATCACCTGCATCTGGTCCGACGGCCGCATCGGCACAATGCGCTTGCTGCGCCCCTACTCTGAATTCGGGGCGGTGGCGATTCTTAAAGACAACAAAATCCTTCAAACTCCGCCCAAGTTCGAGTATTCGTATGTCGGGCTCGTCAAGGAATTCGTCAAGTTCTTCCAGACCGGCAAAGTGCCAGTCGACCCAGCCGAGACCATCGAAATCTTCGCCTTTCTCGACGCCGCTCAAAAGAGCCGAGAACAAGGCGGCAAGCCCGTCAAAATCCGCAAGCTCGCCTGGTAGGCCGCAATCGGTCGATCCTCAGACCGAAACTTTACCGTGATGGATTCAAGTCATCCGCCACTTCAGGTGTATGACCCGGAAATTCGTTCGCATTCTCACCCTTGCCGTCTTGAGCCTCGCGACCCTACCTGGCTCCGAGGTCCAAAACCTCGGAGCGGGCCAACTTGTATTGAATAGCGGCAAGACGGCGAACTGCGATCGCATTGAGCTAGAACTTGTCGAGGGATTTTTATACACGCTCACTTGCTTTGCAAAGAGTCCACCAAGAGAGGACCTCGTTGAAATTGGATCGAAAGACCTTTTTTTCCAGGACATCTTGTTCCTTGACCTAGTTGTGAAACCGTCACTGCCTTCGTCCGCGCCCAGCCCCCGCACCCTCACCCGCAACCGCACCTTCGCCGCCGCAGCCAATCTTTACAGTGCGACGGGCGACTTCAACGGCGACGGCCTGAAAGACTACGCCACGCCGCCTACCTCCGGCAAGGCATTCATTCTTAGGACCGGGCGTCCCGGCAAGACCTTCGGCCCAGAGCGTCTCATCCCCGTCGGCGGCGATCCTCGCACCGTGATCTCAGCGGACTTCAACGCGGACGGCCTTCCCGATTTCGCAGTGGGCCACTTTGGCGGTATATCCCTCGTCTACGCCACAGCTTCGGATACCTACGCCCCATCCCGAGAGCTTCCAGCCGGCGGTCGCGTCGAATCTCTCTTTCAGGCCGACTTCAACAACGACAAGCTCCCCGATCTCGCCGCCGTCCTCTATGACGGCAAAACACTACTGGTGTTTCTCAACACCGGCGGCGGCAACTTCGCCGCTCCCATCCGCATCGCTCTTCCTGAAGAAGGCAACTTCGTGGTCGCGGGCGACGTCAACGGCGATGGCCGCCCCGACCTCGTCCTCACCACTCGGGCCAACAGCCCGAGAAACCTACTCATGGCCGCGCTCAATAATGGCAACGGCACTTTCAGTTCTGTTCTCACCTCGCCGCTGCCGGAGGTACCGGCCTATCTCGCCGTCACCGACACCAATGGCGATAACAAACTCGACGCGATCGTGCGCCTATCGAATGGCCTCGTTTCAATGCACAGCGGAAATGGCGCCGGCACCTTCACGCGAACTTCAGTCCATAGCGGCGGCTTTGGCTTCACCACAGGTTTTGACATTGTTGAACTGGACGCTGCAAATCGGTTCATGGCCTATCCCGGCCGCGGCGGCGCCACCTTGGTTGCGGATCGTATTCAACCCAACGGCACACTTGGCAGCCTCGCGGCCATCGGCTTTCCCGGCTTCGCCCAAACCGCCCGCGTCGCAGACCTCAACGGCGACTCACAACCCGACCTCATCGCCGCCGGGGATGGCGGCTTTGGACGCACCGGCGGCCTCTGGGTGAGTCTGCGTTCCGGCCAAAGTTACGCTCCGGCCACGACGATTGGCAACATCAAGGCCAACGCAATCGAAGTCGTCGATCTCAACGGCGATAACCGTCCAGACATTGTGGCGCTCAATTCAACCAACGGTACCTGCTCGGTTCTGATCAACACCGGCAACGGCAACTTCGCCCCGCCGGTGATCGTATGGGACCAATCCAACACCGCCACCGGCAGTTACAGCCTCCTCGTCGGCGACGTCAACAACGATAAGCGCCCGGAAATCATCATCCGCGGCGATAACACCATTTTCACGATGGTCAATACCGGCAATGGCAGCTTCCGCCCGGCCGCCTCCATCGCAGTCCCCATCGGCGTTTTCAACGTCATCCTCGGAGACATCAATCGCGATGGTCTCGATGACCTCCTTGTCATGACTGGCAACTCCCGCGACATTCGCAACAACGGCACCAAGCCCGTGCTCGTCCAATATCTATCGCAACCCGATGCCAGCTTCCGCCCACCCACCAATGTCCTAACCGTTAGCAGTGCCGCCGTCAGCACCATCCTCGCCTTCACCGACCTAAACAACGACAAGATCCCCGACATCGTCTATGGCTCCTCGCCAGATCTCTCGGCGAGCTCGGTACGCATCCAGCTTGGCCAGCCCGGTGGGGGCTACAAAGAAGCAACTGTGTTTGTGGGCCCCGACAACCTCCTGTTTCGTGACGTGGACGGCGATGGTACCGTCGACGCCGTTAACGCCAGCGCCGCTGGTGACCTCGCGTTCTATCGCGGCCGCGGCGACGGCAGCTTTGGCAGACCATTGGTCATCCCTGGCGGTGGAAGACTCATTGACGCGAACCTCAACAACGACAACAAAGTTGATTTCCTCGCCCTCGTTTCAGGCGCGGAGAGTTTCGTCCTTCCGATCCCGTCGAATTTCCCTCCCCAGACCAACGCCACGGTCATTTCGGCCGCCTCGGTGGAGATCACTACCGCTGCGCCCGATAGCATCGTCTCCATATACGGCACCGGCTTAGCGACGACGACCCTGTCCACACCTTCCGCCGATTGGCCAACCGCCCTCGGCGGCACCACCGCCACGGTGAGAGATCTGGAGGGCGTCACTTACCCCGCGCGCCTCGCGTTCGTCTCCCCCGGCCAAGTGAACCTTCTGATTCCGCCAGAAGTCAACGCGACCGGCACAGCAAGCGTTCAGATCACAAGCTCCACGGGCGCTTTATCCACCGGCCCCATTCCGATGAACTTCATCGCCCCGTCTCTGTTCATCGCCGGTCCCGGGCTTGCTGCGGCCAACATCTTACGCGTCCGCGGCACTACCCAAACCGTAGAGAGCATCGTGACCGTCGAGAACGGCCAATTGGTCCCCGTCCCAATCGATCTTGGCCCGGAAGGCGACCAAGTCTACCTCCTCCTGTTTGGCACCGGCATTCGCAATCGCCAAGCCCTCGGCTTTGTCAGAGCCACCATTGGCGGCGTCAACGCTCCCGTACTCTTCGCGGGAGCGCAAGGGCAGTTTCCCGGCGTCGATCAGGTCAACGTCCAGATCCCAAGATCGCTAGCCGGGCGAGGCCTGGTTGACTTGGTTCTAAGCGTCGTTTCGATCAATGCCAATTCCGTCAAAATCGCGATACGCTAAGCCACGCCCCCGGCCTGCTCAAACGCGTACGCCAATCTAAACATCGCGCTCTCCTGAAAGTGCCCGGCGAAAATCTGCATCCCCACGGGCAAGCCGCCCGGCGTCAGTCCGCAAGGCACGCTCATGCAGGGAATGCCCGCCAAATCCCCGGTGATCGTATAAATGTCCGATAGATACATCTGCATCGGATCGGCGATCTTCTCGCCAATCTTGAACGCCGGGAACGGGCTCACCGGTGCCACCAGCGCATCCACGTCCTTCAGCGCGTTCGAGTAATCGCTGGCAATCAAAGTGCGCACTTTCTGCGCCTTCAGATAGTAAGCGTCGTAGTAACCATGGCTCAGCACATAGGTGCCCAGCATGATGCGCCGCTTGCATTCCATCCCAAAAAACTCGCCGCGCGTCTTCGAGTACATCTCGGTCAAACTTGCCCCTTCGGCGCGCGCCGTATACCGCACGCCGTCATAACGCGCCAGGTTCGAGCTCGCCTCCGCCGTACAAATGATGTAGTAACAACTGATCGCGTAAGGCGTGTGCGGCAGGCTTACCTCTTTGATCTCGCAACCGAGACGCCTCAACACATCCAGCCCGGCGTGGATCTTGTCGCCGGTCTCCGCGGCCAGCCCCTCAAAGTATTCCTTGGGGATGCCGATCTTCATCCCCTTCACCGGCTTCCTCATCTCGACCTGATAATCGTCCACCGGCGCGAAAGCGCTGGTCGCGTCCAACTCGTCGCGCCCGGCGATCGCCTGCAGCACGCTGGCCGCGTCCGATACATTCCTTGCAAACGGGCCAATATGATCGAGACTGCTGGCAAACGCGACAAGCCCATAGCGGCTCACTCGTCCATAGGTGGGCGTCACGCCAACCACGCCGCAGAACGAAGCGGGCTGGCGAATCGATCCGCCCGTATCCGATCCCAACGAAACCACAGCGGTCCCTTGTGCAACCACCGCAGCCGAGCCGCCGCTCGATCCCCCGGGCACGCGGTCCAGCGCCACCGGGTTTCTTACCGGCCCGTACGCCGAGTTCTCGTTCGACGATCCCATCGCAAATTCGTCGCAATTCGCCTTGCCCACAATCACCGCGCCCGCCGCCTTCAGCCGCTCCACGGCTGTCGCGTCATAAGGCGGCACATAGCGCTCCAGCATCTTCGAGCCGCAGGTAGTTACAACGCCTTTGGTCGAGATCACATCTTTCACCGCGACCGGAACTCCACCCAAGATCCCGGGGTCCTCGCCCCGCGCAAGCTTCGCGTCCACATCCCGCGCCGCGCTTTCCGCCATCTCGCGGCTAAACGCCAGATACGCGTTCGTCTTCGGGTTCTCGGCCTCGGCAAAACGCAACGCCTCGGCCGTCAATTCCACCGCGCTGAATGTCTTGGCACGCAGCCCCTCGCGCACCTGCGCGATCGTCAAGGAAGCAACTTCGTTCATATCCGCACTCCTGTTAGCGTTCAATCACGCGCGGCACCTTAAAGTGCCCGGCACCGCTCAGCGCGGCGTTCTGCAATGCTTCTTTCGTGCCCAGCACAGTGCGCTCGCGCACCTCGTCCGGTCGTAATGAAGCCGTGTCGGGGGCGGCAAACAACACTTGCGCCATCGCCTCCACGTTGCTCGTGTCCAGCGTCGCAAGCTGCTCCATGTGGGTCAGCACCTCGCCCATGTCGTGAGCCATGCGATCCACTTCGTCCTCGGTGAGCGCCAAGTTTGCCAGCTTGGCCACTTTGCGCACGTCGTCTTTGCTAAATTCCATCTCTCAAGATTTTCTCACTGCTTGGCCGCCAAAGCTTAGCCGGCCGCAAGACGTTTCGACTTTAAGTACACCCGCCGCAGTCCCGGGTCTGCGATCTTCCGCGCCTCCGGGTCGCTCATCTCCAGCCGGAATTCAGCGCCGCTCTCATCCGCACGCTGCGGCATCGGACGCGGAATCGCAATCCGAAATTCAATTTGCCGCGCGATGCTCCGCCCCAGGATCCGATCCAGCCGCCCCAAAATTTGCCGCTCCAAAGTATTCAGTTGGCTCTGCCAAACCCGGTCTTCCACTTCAACCACGATCCGGTCCCGCACCAGTTCCCGGTAACGCGCACGCGCCTCGATTTTCTCGCCGACAACCGCTCGCCACGCCGCCCGCACCAGCTCGTCGTCGTTGACGATGCCGTTCTTTAGTTTCTGGAAATGCCGCAGCGCCTTATCCATTGGCTATCCCTTGCGCCGACGGCTCATGACCACAGCCAACCCAGCCGCCATCGTCAGCCAAGCCGCCGGCTCAGGCACGTTTACGCCCGTGTCGATAAATACCCTCAGCGAATAGAGAGACGTGTCCCCCGCGTACTCGCCATAGCTGCCGTCCGGATTCGTCGTTGGATGAACATCCGGTGGCGCCACGCAAGGATCTGCCGCGCAGCCGACAAACGAGTGCAGCCCCACGGCCTCATAACGCCCGGCCAACTGGTTAAAGATCAGCGACGGACCGCCGCTATCTCCGTAAATGATTGTGCCCTGCTTCCCCAACAAAGGGTCGGCTCCAATTGCGTCGTCCTTGCTCCCATGGTCCACGTGATCCTCGAAACAAATCGCGCTCGTGCTCGGGCAATCCACTCCTGAATACGTCGCCCGCGCGTTGTAATCGTTCACAAAGTCAAAGATCAACACGTCCGACCCACCCGTCACCTTCAGCCGCACGTCGTATCGGTTCATCGCCCGGTGCAAACTGTTGCCGTCGACACACCCACCAAAGCCGGTGTCCGGGCTCCCACAGGCACCTCGACCGAAAAGCTCAAAGTTCGATCCCAACGCGATATCCGACTGGTATAACGGATAGGTTTGTACCGCGCTCGGCAACGGCGTATTGAACTTCAGTAACGCCACATCGTATCCCCGCTCCAGGTGCGCCGGATCGAAAAGCGGATTCGCGATCACCAGGTCGGGACTGAACACCTGCGCGCCAAACACACTCGTATTCGGATCGAGAATCCAAAACGTCACCTGGGGAGACCCCCCGGAACAATGCGCCGCCGTAAGCACCGTCGTTGAGGAAATCGCAAAGCCGCTACACCCAACGGCTCCGTTCACCGAGCCAATGCCGTTGAATGGATTTGACGCGTTGTCCTGGATCCCGTAATACGCGGCCCCAGCCGGACTCGTCGAGTCCTTGATAATTACCGCGGAAGCTGGCACCGCTCCAACCGCCGCCGTTAGCACCACAAGCTTTGCGAGATTACCCACACTGCCCTCCTTCGGAAGTGTACCAAGCCCGGTTAACATCGATTCTAGGATTCCGCTTTGTCACAAACCCATTTCGTTCCCGGCTTTGAACTCCTGCTGGCCAGCGAGTCGCCGCGCCGTCGCGACTTGCTCTCCCAGGTCGGCGTCGCCTTTGAAGTCCGTCCCAGCGGCATCGCGGAAATCCAACGCCAGGGCGAAACAGCCGCCGCCTACGTTTCCCGTCTTGCCGGTGAAAAGGCCGCCTCCCTCAACCCATCTTCCAACCAAGGCGTCCTCGCGGCGGACACCACGGTCGTGCTTCTCGACAAGGGTCTAGAGCGGATCCTCGAGAAACCCTCCAGTAGCGCCGAGGCCACCGCCATGCTCACCGCTCTCCAGGGCCGCTCCCATTCCGTCCTCACCGCCGTCTGCCTGCGCCACAACGGCAATCATTGGAGCGTGGTCGAGCAAACGGAGGTTCAAATGACCACCATGTCACCTGCCGAGATCGACGCGTATGTTGCCACCGGCGAACCCTTCGGCAAGGCCGGCGCCTACGCCATCCAAGGCCTCGCCTCTCGCTATATCTCAGGCGTCAAAGGCTGCTATTTCAACGTCGTCGGCCTGCCGATCCATCAAGTCTTCCGGCTCTTCGCACAGGCCGGAGTCCTCGCTAAGGCTTGAAGTCCCGCGCCGCCTTCTTCAACCAAGCCACAAACGCCGCCGGAACCGCCATCGTCGACAGCCGGCTCTGGCGAACCAGTGCGAAATCCTCAAACTTGCCGCTCGCCTTAATTTCTTTGAGCGTAACTGGGGATGCGAACTTCCCGCCAAATTTCATTGTGAAAATCGCCAGTTTCGCATCCTCCGCCTCCGCTCTCACCGGGCCCTCGACATAACCCCACCCGACGATGGCCGATACTCCCTCGGAGTGGTAGAACAACACGCAATCCCCGTCCGCCATCAGCCGGATCGCCTGCAGCGCCTGCGCATTCTTTACCCCATCCCAAACCGTCTTCCCATCCCGCTCCAGTTCACCGATTGAATAGGTCGACGGCTCCGACTTCGCTAAATAATAGTTCATCCGCACTAATTCGACTCCTTCACCCATACTTTAGAACTGAGCCTCTCCCCACCCGATTGACACAATAGTACTAGAGTCGCCGAATCGGGCTTGGTGTAAACTTGATTTGATGAACGAGTCCCTTGTCTACAAGCCACTCAACCGGCACGGCTCGTCACGTGGAGGTATCCGTGTTTCGTAATCGCTATCGCTCGTTGTTCGGTTTCATGCTGCTGGGGTCGCTGTGTGCCCTATCCGCCCAGGTCCAGCCGCCGGTCGAGCCTAAGACCCCGCCCGCCGAAGAAAAACCCGAAGTATCGACTACTTCCGCTGGTGCTGCCGTTGATCCCCGTTCCTACCGCATTGGTGCCGAGGATATCCTTGCGCTCAAGATCTGGCGCGAGCCCGATCTGTCCGGCCTCTTCGTGGTCCGCCCCGACGGTAAGATCAACCTGCAACTCGTCGGCGAAGTTGACGCGGCTAATCTCACTCCAGTTGAGCTCGAATCCAAAATCGCCAAAGCTTACGAGGCTGTTCTGAAGAACCCTCTGGTTACACTTCAAGTTCAGCGCGTAGAAAGCAAGCGTTATTTGCTCTCCGGTGAAGTCGGCAGGACCGGCGCATTCCCTCTTGTCCGTCCGCTCACCGTTCTCGAGGCTTTAACCATCGCCGGCGGCATCCGCGAATTTGGCAACGGCAAGAAAATCATCATCATGCGCGGAACTGAACGGATCAAGTTCAACTACAACGAAGTCATCAAGGGTAAGAAACTCGAGCAGAATATCTTACTCCAGCCCGGCGACCACATCGTCGTCCCCTAACCGGCTATCAAAGAGGAATAAATACTTATGCAACCGTCTTACGATCCCCTTGCAATTCAAACCCGCGCTCTTGACATCGAAGATTACATCGACGTGATCCGGCGCCACCGCTCTTGGATTCTCGGCCCGATGCTCGCCGGCTTGGTCGTCAGTGTCGTCGTCGCTTTCCTCTGGCCCGACACTTTCGTTTCCAGCGCCATGATCCGCGTGCTCCCGCCGCAAGTCCCTGAGGGCTTGCTGTCCATGCCGCTTACCGTCGACATGGGTCAGCGAGTCAATCAGATGACTCAGAGCATCCTTAGCCGCGCCAACCTCACCAATATCATCAACACCTATCAGCTCTACCCCCGTGAAAAGCGCCGCATGCCAATCGAAGACATCATCGAGGACATGCGTACCAAGTCCATCCGCGTCAATCAAATCGCAGCGGGCGGGTTACAGACGGGTAAGACCATGGCCTTCACTGTCTCTTTTCAGTACGAGAA
>JANXUM010000229.1 GCA_025356215.1 Bryobacter sp.
AAAGACCCGCGTCTCGCAAAGCAAAGCCATTTACGACTCGACCTTTACCTCCAAGGCAGAGCCCCGTCCCACGACCACCGGCGAACAAAGCAAAGCCAAACCGAGCCAGGCCCTCCCCTTGGGCCGCATGGACATCACTCGCGAAGCAAACCCAATTCCGCGCTCGATCCAATAGATTCATCGGCTTACAGGGGCCGCCCCACGTCGGGCGGCCCCCTCGCCCCCACCTTCCCGCCAATATCACCAAATCTTCTGATTAGTCAAATTTATACACAAGCCCTCTTGCATTTGCTGCGCTTTTGGCTTAAGCTTCTTCTATGACCCAAGTGCTGCGCAACTTCCGTAACCAGCGGCCCCGCTTCGCCCGGGTCATTCAGGTAGTAGTTACGATGATTATTGACTTACTTATCGTAGAGGTTGGGGTCGTACAAGTACCCTTCAATCCCGCCTAACGGCCTCCCGGAATCTTAAAATTCAAGGCCACTGGCGGGGAACCAATCCAGCCAGTGGCTTTTTTATTGCCGCCACAGTGCACCTGCAAGCAAAATAGGAGTTCAAATTTCATGGCATCCAACACCAACCAACCCGCAGCCCCCGGCGCGCTCCTCAGCGGATCGCAGATTCTCCTCGAGTGCCTCGTTCGCGAGGGCGTCGACCTGATCTTCGGTTATCCTGGCGGCGTCACGCTCCCCTTCTACGACGCCCTCTACGATCACCCGATCCAGCACGTCCTCGTCCGTCACGAGCAAAACGCCGCCTTCGCCGCTCAGGGCTACTCGCGTGCCACCGGCAAAACCGGCGTCTGCTGCGCCACTTCGGGCCCCGGCGCCATGAATCTCGTCACCGGCCTCGTCGACGCCATGATGGACTCCATCCCCGTCGTCGCCATCACCGGCCAGGTCACCTCCAAGCTGATCGGCACCGACGCTTTCCAGGAAGCCGACACCTTCGGCATCACCCGCCCGGCCACCAAGCACAACTTTATGGTCAAGCACGTCAGTGAACTGCCGCGCATCATGCATGAGGCCTTCTATCTCGCCTCAAGCGGTCGCCCCGGGCCCGTCCTCGTCGATATCCCCAAGGACATCTTCCAGGCTTCGTCCCATTACACGCCGGTCGATTCCATCCACCTGCCCGGCTACAAGCTATACACGGAAGGCCACACCGGCCAAATCCGCCGCGCCGCTCAGATGATCTGGGAAGCGGACCGTCCCTTTGTCTACGCCGGTGGCGGCATCATCCACTCGCACGCCCACAACGAGCTGCGCGAACTGGTTGAGCTGGCGGACCTCCCCTGCGTCAACACTCTGATGGGCCTCGGCGCACTCCCCGGCAACCATCGCAACTTCATCTCGATGCCGGGCATGCACGGCTCCTATGCCGCCAACATGGGCATGTACGAGACAGACTTGATCATCGCCCTCGGCGTCCGCTTCGATGACCGCGTCACCGGGCGATTGGCCGCCTTCGCCCCGCACGCCAAGGTCATCCACGTCGACATCGACCCCAGCGAGATCTCCAAGATCCGCAACGCCGAGCTCCCCATTGTCGGCGACGCCAAAAAAGTCCTCACCAAGCTCAACCGCGTCATGCGCGAACTCGAACCCGAAATGCGTGCCCTTAAGTCCAATGAGCGCGCTGAATGGTGGAACACCATCCGCGGCTGGATGGAGCAACACCCCTTCAAGTTGGAGACCTCCCCTGACGAGATCAAGCCGCAACACCTCATGGCTGAGATTAACCGCATTTCTGGCGGCGAAGCCATCGTCACCACCGACGTCGGCCAGCACCAGATGTGGGCCGCGCAGTTGATCCGTTACGACCATCCCCGCCTCTGGATCAATTCAGGCGGCCTCGGCACCATGGGCTTCGGCTTGCCCAGCGCCATAGGCGCCCAGATGGCTTGCCCCGATAAACTTGTCTTCGCCATCGCCGGCGATGGCGGCTTCCAGATGTCCATCCCGGAATTCGCCACCATCGCCAATCAGAAGTTGCCCATCAAGATCATCGTCATGAACAACGGTCACCTCGGCATGGTCCGCCAGTGGCAAGAGCTCTTCTACAACAACCGCCTCAGTGAGGTTGTCCTCGATAGCTTCCCAGACGCGGCCATGCTCGCCGGCGCTTACGGCTTCAAGGGACGTACCATCGACAAGCCCGAGGAGTTGCGCGCGGCTCTTGAAGAAGCTGTCCGCGAACCCGGCCCTTACTTCCTCAACGTCAAGGTCACGCCGTTTGAGAACGTCTATCCGATGGTCCCCGCCGGCGGTGCCATCAACGAGATGGTGCTCGGCGCGCCGCAGCCGGTGGCCGTCGCCTAGGATCTCACCATGCTACAAACCCTAACCGTCCTTGTCGAAAATAAGCCCGGCGCGCTCATGCGCGTCGTCGGGGTACTCGCCGCGCGCAACTATAACGTCGAGAGCCTCACCGTCGCCCGCACCATGGACGACACCCTCTCGCGCATGACCATCGTCGTTGACGTCGAATCCAAAGTCCGCGCACAGGTCGTCAAACAGCTCAATAAGCTCGTCAACGTCCTCCAGGCCCAGGATCTTACCGACGAGCGCTGCGTCGCCCGCGAGATGGTCCTCTTGCGCGTCCGGGCTGAAATGTCCAACCGCACATCCATCCTGAAAGAAGCCGAAATCTTCCAGGCCCGCGTCGTCGACAGCAGCGTCGAAGGCTTTGCCATCGAGTGCACCGGCGACCCTGAGAAATTGGACGAATTTGTTGACCTCATGCGCAGCTACGGTGAAATCGAAGTTACCCGAAGTGGTTTGGTCGCGGTAACTCTCGAACCGAAGAAATTGCGCCTCGCCTCGCCCGTTCCGATGGGCGCCTCTGAAGAAGAAGAACAATCCGAAGAAAGACTACTGAGCAAGTAAATGCCAAATCGCTACTACGAAAAAGACGGCAACCTAGGCCTCCTCCAAGACAAGACCATCGGCATCGTCGGCTACGGCAGCCAGGGCCACGCCCATGCGCTGAACCTCCGCGACTCCGGCCTCAATGTCGTTGTCGGCCTCTATAAAGGTTCCAAGAGCTGGACCAAAGCCGAAGACGCCGGCCTCAAAGTGATGACCGTCTCTGAAGCCACCAAGGCTTGCGACGCCCTGATGATCCTGGTCAGCGACCACATCCAGGCTGAGCTTTATGAGACCGAAATCAAGCCCCACCTCACTCCGGGCAAGACCCTGATGTTCGCCCACGGCTTCAACATCCACTTCGGCTTCATCACGCCCCCCGCCGGCGTCGACATCACCATGGTCGCCCCCAAGGCGCCCGGCCACCGCGTTCGCGAGCTTTACACCGAAGGCGTAGGCGTCCCCGCTCTGGTCGCCATTCACCAGAACGCCAGCGGCAAGGCGCTCGAAAATTCTCTCGCCTACGCTCTCGCCCTCGGCTGCCTCAAGGCCGGCGTCATCGAAACGACCTTCCGCGAAGAAACCGAGAGCGATCTATTCGGCGAGCAGGTTGTCCTTTGCGGTGGCGTCAGCGAGCTGATCAATGCGGGCTTTGAAACCCTCGTCGAAGCCGGTTACGCGCCCGAGATCGCCTACTTTGAATGCCTCCACGAGCTCAAGCTCATCGTCGACCTCATCTATGAGGGCGGCCTCGGCTACATGCGCTACTCCGTCTCCGACACCGCCGAATACGGCGACTACGTCACCGGCAAACGCATCGTCACCGCCGAG
Organism: Bryobacter sp.; assembly: GCA_025356215.1. Taxonomy (GTDB): domain Bacteria; phylum Acidobacteriota; class Terriglobia; order Bryobacterales; family Bryobacteraceae; genus Bryobacter. The sequence continues at coordinate 3,699 of JANXUM010000229.1, forward strand.
ACCCGCGCTGAGATGAAAAAGGTCCTCGCCGAAATCCAGAGTGGCCACTTTGCGCGCACCTGGATGGCCGAAAACAAGAACGGCCGCGGCGGCTTCCTCGGCATGCGCAAGACCGGTGCCTCCTCCAGCATCGAAACTGTCGGCAAGGAACTCCGCGAGATGATGACCTTCCTCAAGAAGAAGAAAGAAGTCGGCATCCCGCAAGAGTAGCCCCTCCCCAACATGCGAATCCTTACCTTCGATACGACCCTCCGCGACGGGACCCAAGGGGAAAACGTCAGCTACAGTGTGGACGACAAGATCGCGATCGCCATTAAGCTGGACGATCTCGGCATTGACTACATTGAGGGCGGATGGCCCGGCTCCAACCCGAAGGATAAGGAATTTTTTGCACGCGCCAAAGGCCTCAAGCTGCGTCATGCGCGGCTCACGGCCTTTGGCGCGACGCGTCTGGCTCGCAACCCGGTCGAGAAGGACGCCAGCGTCAACGCGCTGGTCGATTCTGAAACCCCCGCTGTCGCCATCTTCGGCAAAAGCTGGGACCTCCACGTCCACCGCGCCCTCGGTATCACCGAGGACGAAAACCTTAAGCTCATCGACGAAACTGTCGCGTACTTGAAAAAGCACGGTCGTGAGGTCATCTATGACGCCGAGCATTGGTTCGATGGCTACAAAGCAAACCCAATTTACGCACTCAAGACCCTGGACGCCGCTTTCAACGCCGGCGCCGACGCGCTCGTCCTCTGCGACACCAACGGCGGCACGCTGCCGCACCAGTTGGCCGAAATCGTCGCCGAGGTCCGCAAGCGCTACGACAAGATCATCGGCATTCATTGCCATAACGATTCCGACGTCGCCGTCGCCAATACCCTGGCCGCCGTCGAATGCGGCGCCACCCACGTTCAGGGCTGTATGAACGGCTATGGCGAACGCTGCGGCAACGCCAACCTCGCCAGTGTGATTGCGAACCTTGAGCTCAAGCTGGGCCACACCACCATCGGCCCCGAGAAACTACAGCAACTCACCCAGGTCTGCCGCTACATTGCCGAGCTCGCCAACCTGCCGCTGGCCAACAATCAGGCCTATGTGGGCAAGAGCGCCTTCGCCCACAAGGGCGGTGTGCACGTGAGTGCCATCATGAAAGACTCCTCCACCTACGAGCACATCGCCCCCACCGCCACCGGCAACCGCCAGCGCGTATTGTTGAGCGATCTCAGTGGCCGGGGCAACATCATCTACAAGCTGGAGGAACGCGGCCTGGGCGCGCGGCTCTCCACCGACGCCCGGCGCGAACTGCTGGAGCGCATCAAAGATCTCGAATACGAGGGCTACGATCTTGAAGCGGCGGAAGGCACCTTTGAGTTGCTGGTGCGCGAAGCCCTGCACCCCGGCGCCCACTTCTTTGACGTGTCCAACTACGAGGTGGCCACTCGCTCCAACCCGACGGGCAAGTCGGCGACAACCGCCAGTGTGATCATCAAAATGATGGATGGCGCGACGCTCTCGGCCAGCGCGATGGGCGATGGGCCGGTCAACTCGCTTGACCTGTCTTTGCGCCAATGCCTGAGCCATCGCTACCCGGAAATCGCCCAGGTCCGCCTAACTGACTACAAGGTCCGGGTGCTCGATTCCAAGCCCGGCACCGCCGCCAAGGTGAGGGTCTTTGTGGAGTGGAGCGACTTCAAGAGAAGCTGGGCCACGGTGGGTGTCAGCGAGAACATCATTGAAGCCAGTTTCAAAGCCATGTGCGACGCGCTCAGGCTTGAGCTAATGCGCATCCACGACTCAACCGAAGACCTCGACGCCGCCCTCAAAGACTATAGCTGGGGCGTCTGAGGCGTTATATTCAAATCATGGAGAAAAAGAAGCGCAAGTCACCAGTAGCCCCTGTTACGTCGGCGTACCAAGACGAGATCATTCGTATCTATAAACTGTCCCCTAAGACGGTTGCCCGCCTCACGGCGATGGTCGAGTCGACGCCGGGTCTGCACGACTCCAGCGCAAAGATCATCCGCGATCATCGGCGAAAGTCTCTAGCCGCGGGCTCTTAACGGACAACATGCCAGGCGATTCGATATTCATCAATGCGCCTTACGACAAAGAGTTCGAGCCACTTTTCATCGCGTATTTGGTTGGGGTTCAAGGCTTTCGTTTGATCCCGAAGGCGGCTCTTGAAATTGGCGGCTCAGGCAACCGGATTGATCGAATCGTCGCGTTGATCAAAGATTCAGCTTACTCGTTGCATGATCTTTCGAGAGTCGAATTGAGTGTGGCTCATCCGCGTCTCCCACGCTTCAATATGCCCTTCGAACTCGGCATGGCGTACTTCTGTTCGCGCTCCGGCGAGTCTCATCAGTGTTTTATCTTTGACGGTGACCATCGTCAGTTTGAGAAGAGCCTAAGTGACTTAAAGGGCGTCGACATCTACGCCCACGGCTCT
>JANXUM010000240.1 GCA_025356215.1 Bryobacter sp.
TTTCGATATCGCTTTTCGCTCAAGTTCCCGCTCCGACTCCCGATGGCTACGATTTGCCAAACGGTTGGAAACTGACTCCAGCCGGTAAACAGATTCGTACCGAAGACATGGTGCTTGGGTTGTCGCGCTCGCCGGACGGCAAGGCATTGATCGCGCTGAACAGCGGCTTCAATCCCCATGGCTTTGTAGTAGTGGACACCAAGACCGAAGAGCCGTCCCAACGGGTGGCTTTGAAGTCGGCGTGGTTGGGCTTGGCGTGGTCGCCGGATGGTAAGCGGGTGTTTGTCTCGGGGGGAAACGCCGAGTCGAAGCGAAACCCGACAGTGGCGCCGATCTATGTCTTTGACTATGCCAACGGCAAGGTGTCGGAGCAACCGGTGGCAGAGTTTGCCAGCCCTTGGGGCATGAAGGAGACTTACTGGTCCGGGGTGCTGCATCATCCCACGAAGCCCATCCTCTACGCGGCAAACCGCGGGACGGGCAACCTGGCGGGGCATGTGGCGATCTTCGATTCGACGACCGGAAAAGTGACGCGGACGATCGGAGTCGAAGTGAATCCTTACGAGCTACTGCTGAGCCGGGACAACAAGCACCTGTTTGTATCCAACTGGGCCAGTAACTCAATCAGCGTGATTGACCTGGGTCTGAACAAGGTGGTGCGGACCATCGCGGTGGGCGCGAACCCAAACGACATGTTTCTCACCAAAGACGGCCGCCTGTTTGTGTCTTGCGGCAACTCGAACGACGTCTGGGTGGTGGACACGGCCAAGATGCGGGCGACGCAAAAGATTTCGACCGCGATGCACCGCAACGCGCCGCTGGGATCGACGCCAAACGCGCTGATCGCCGACAAGGACGAGAAGATGCTGTTTGTGGCCAACGCGGACAACAACAACGTGGCCGTGATCAACATTGCCGAGGCCGAAGAGTACAACGTGATGGGGTTTATCCCGACCGGTTGGTACCCGACTTCGCTGGAGCTGTCGGTAGACGGCAAGAAGCTGTACGTCGGCAACAGCAAGGGCATGGGCGGCTACGCAAACCCGCGTGGGCCGCACTCACCGCTGGCCAACGACGGGAGCACGGAGGGCAAGGGCAGCGTGAAGCAGTTGATGAAGGGCTCGATCGAGATCATTGAGCTGGGTGACTTGAAGTCGAAGATCAAGGGCTACACGCAGCAGGCGTTGAAGAACAGCCCGTATCGCGACGAGCAATTGACGATGGCCGTGGCACCGGCGACGACGGCCAAGACGATCGTGCCGAGAGAGGTCGGGGTAGGATCGCCGATCCAGCATGTCATCTATATCCTGCGCGAGAATCGCACTTACGATCAGGTGCTGGGCGACATCTCCAAGGGCAAGGGCGACCCGCGGCTGACCATCTTTGGGCGCAAGGTTACGCCGAACGGGCATAAGTTGGCCGAGCAGTTTGTGTTGCTCGATAACTTGTATTGTGACGGCGAGGTAAGCGTCGATGGGCACTCCTGGTCAAACTCGGCGTATGCGACCGACTTCAATGAGAAACTTTGGCCGGTGACTTACGGCGGTTATAGCAGCGCGAAACCTTCGGCGGCTTATGTCCCGGCGGCTGGGCATCTCTGGGATTTGGCCCAGCGCAAGGGACTGACTTATCGCAGCTACGGCGAGTACGCCACACGCGGCAGCGACGGCACGACCATGGAGGCTTCGCCCGGCGTGGGTGGTTTGTTGGGGCATGTCTCCCCTAAGTTCAAATTGCCGCGGATGCGCGATACGGACAACGTGAAGGTCTTCTTCGACGAGTTCGACGCCTACGAGCAGGCTTACGATTCCACCAACCCGCTGGAGCGGTTGCCGAACTTCATCGTGATGAGTCTGGGGGAGAACCACACGCAGGGCGCAACACCGGGCGCGCATACCCCGGTGGCGGCGGTGGCCAACAACGACTGGGCGGTGGGGCAGTTGGTCGAACGCGTGACGAAGAGCAAGTATTGGGCGAACACGGCGATCTTCATCATCGAAGACGACGCGCAGGATGGCGCGGATCATATCGACGCGCGACGGACAGTAGGCCTGGTGATCAGCCCCTACACGCGGCGCGAGCATGTCGATTCGACGTTGTATACGACGAGCTCGTTCTTGCGCACGATGGAGTTGTTGCTGGGACTGCCGCCGATGACGCAGTATGACGCGGCCGCGACGCCGTTGTATGCGACCTTCTCTGACACTCCAGATATGAGCGGGTACACGGCAGAGGCGCCGCAGGTAGATGTCAACGCAAAGAACACGGCGATGGCGTGGGGCGCGAAGGAATCGCTAAAGATGGACTTCACCGAGTACGATCGCGCACCGATGTTCGCGTTGAACGAAATCATCTGGAAGAGCGTAAAGGGGCCCAAGAGCGAAATGCCGCTGCCAGTGCGGCGCTTCCACTTTCGTCCGTAGGGCGGGTTGCAACCGCCTGTTATCCGCCATCGTCGGTTTCCTTTCGAGACAAGATCATGCGAGCTAGCTGTTTTCCGCGTAGAACTCGGCCTTGGCGGCGGCGATGACGCGAGAAGTGTTTGCGTCGGTGGTGTCGTACTGGAGCAGCGCTTGGCGGACCATCTCCATGCCGCCCTCGAATTCGGGTTCGATGACGGCATCGACACGGTGGCGGCGGAGTTCAGCCACCTGTCCGGCGCGCATGGCGCGGGCGATGGTGTGGATTTTGGGGTGAAGGCGACGAGCGCGGCTAATGGTGAGGTGGATGGTGGCTTGGTCGGGCAGGGTGAGGATGAGCACCTTGGCGCGCGCAATGTTGGCGGCGCGGAGCACGGCTTCGCTCGTGATATCGCCCCAGATGGCCGGATATCCGTCCCCAGCGATGGACTCAAAAAGGGCGTGATTGAATTCGACGACCAGGAACGGAATGTTGGCGCGGTCAAGCGCCTTTGCGGCGGCACGTCCGCCGCGGCCATAACCGGCGACGATGACATGACCAGTGAGCGCTGTTTCTGAGACCTCGATCCAACCAGCGCCGGGGCTGCCTGTGCGACGGCGTTGGAATACTCGGCCAAGGGGTAGGGCCAGACTGGCGATCAGCGGCGAAAAAGCCATCGTGAGCACGGTGCAGGTAAGCACAAGGTTATAGGTGGGCTTGGAAAGCATGCCGGACGTAACGCCGGTGCGGGCGAGGACGAAGGTGAATTCGCCGATTTGAGACAACCCGAGCCCGACGATCCAGGGAGCCATGTTGAAGTAGCCGAAGGCTCGCGTCAGGCTGCCAAAGATGACAGATTTGCCGATAACGGTGAGAGCGGCAACAGCGGCGATAGTGCCAGCGTTGGCCAGTGCGTAGGCGGGGTCGAGCAGCATGCCGACAGAGACGAAGAAGAGCAATCCGAAGATGTCGCGCAGGGGCACAACGTCACTAAGGGCTTGGTGGCTGAATTCGGATTCGCTGAGGACGAGGCCCGCGACAAAAGCGCCGAGGGCGAACGAAAGTCCGAAGTGCTCTGTGGCAAAGCCAACGCCGACACCGATGGCGACCACCGAGACAAGAAAGAGTTCGCGCGAACCCCAGCCAAGCACGAGACGAAGTAGTTTGGGCAATAGCCAAGTGCCGAGAACAACGATGGCGACGAGGATGGCGGCGGCAATGGCGATAGCGCGCGTGAGATTGCCGAGCAGGTGGCTGACGTCGCCGAGTTGGGGTAGGATCACGAGCATCGGAACGACGGCGAGGTCTTGGATTACGAGCAGGCCGATCATGA
>JANXUM010000323.1 GCA_025356215.1 Bryobacter sp.
CGCGGGATGATCGTCTCGCACAAGGATCCGAGCGTCTTCAACTCGATCGACGAAAGTACCTGGGGCACATAGGCGACCGGTGCTTCGGGTGTTTGATCCTCGTGCGCGTGAGCGTGCGGAGTATCGTCGGCAGCGGCCAGCGCGCCGGCTCCAGCAATGCCAATCAGAATTTCACGGCGCGAGTTTTGCATTTGTCCGAGATTGTATCAACTAGTCCTGAGTGAAGATGTAGTCCACTGGGATCGCTTCGCCGCCGAAGGCCGCCAGCGAAACCGTATCGCCCTTCCGATAAGAGCGCGTTGGCGTAGTGTTCGACGACACTCGCACTTCGCCGATCTCGGCGTCAATCACCCAGAACTCAATCGCACCGGGCGGACAGTGAATTCGCTGTCCACTTCGCCGAATTGACTCAATCGCGATTCAAGCAGCTTGCGAATCCGCTTCTGGATCGCCGCGTGCCGTACTTTTGGTGGCGCAACTTGCACGACCGCTCCGTCATGTAATTCCAACCTAAGGCCAGCAGGATTGGGAATCCGCCGAAAGGCGTCCACAGTCATCGGTTGTAAAGAAATTGCGCTTGCCACCATGTGCCGCTTTGCTCCCAATTTAGACCTGATGACTAATCCGGTTCAAGGTCTCCAACTTCTCCTTGGCGGCCCCGCTGGCCAGCGCTCCAAAGGCCTTGGCCATGCCCGCCTTGAAGTTCTCCACAACGCCAGCCGCGTACAACGCCACAGCCGCGTTCACCAACACGATGTCCATTTTGGCGCTCGGCTGCACGTCGAGAATCTCCAGAATTGCCTTCGCCGATTGCTCGCCGTTCTCCGCGTACAACTCATCGATCGACGCCACCGGCACACCAAAATCCTCGGGCTTCACCGCCCGCCGCGTAATCGAGTTGCCCACCACGTCGTAGACCATTGACCGCGCCGTCGTCGTCACTTCGTCCAAGCCGTCTTCGCCGTGCGCGACGATCGACTTGACCGTGCCCAGCATCGACAGCGCCTGCGCCATGATCCGTGCCGCTTCAAAATTCGGCGCGCCGATCAGTTGGTGCTGAGCGCGAGCGGGGTTGGACAAAGGCCCCAGCAGGTTAAAGACGGTCCGCATCTTCAACTCGCGCCGAGCCTCGGCGGCGTGCTTCATCGCCGGTTGCACGTTGGGCGCATACAGGAAGGCGATTCCGGCTTGCGCCAAACACTGCGACATTTGCGCGGCGCTCAGGTCCACCCTTACGCCCAAGAGTTCCAAGACGTCGGCACTGCCGGTGTGCGAGGAGAAAGCGCGGTTGCCGTGTTTGGCCACCTTCACGCCGCAGGCGGCAACAACAATTGCGACGGCGGTTGAGATGTTAAAAGTCGACAGCCCGTCGCCGCCCGTGCCGCAGGTATCGAGTACGACTTCGCCGGGCGCGGTCTCGACGTGCTCGACGCGCGCCCGCATTGCCTCGGCAAAGCCGGTGACTTCATCGACCCCATCCCCTAGCACTTTGACGGCAGCCAGAAATGCCGCAATTTGCGGCGTCGAAACGCTTCCCGTAAGGATGCTGTCCATCGCATCCCGGGCTTCTTCGCGCGATAGCGCCTTACGCGCACAGACTTTATGAAGGTGATCTAAAAACGGCATGTTAAACTCTAAGATTCCAGCAGTCCCCAGCATAGGACACATCCAATGAAAATCCATGAGCATCAGGCCAAGGAAATCCTGGCCAAATACGGAGTCCCTGTGCCTAAAGGCATCGTGGCTTACAGCGTCGACGAAGCCGTCAAGGCGGCAGAAGAGCTAGGCGGCGGCGTTGTCGTCAAGGCCCAGATCCACGCGGGCGGGAGAGGCAAAGGCGGCGGCGTCAAGCTTGCCGCCAACCCGCAAGAGACCAGAGAGAAGGCAGAGAAGATTCTCGGCATGACCTTGGTCACCCACCAGACGGGCCCAGAGGGACGGCTGGTCCAGCGCCTCTTGATCGAAGAGCAAATGCCGATCGACAAGGAATTCTACGCGGGGATCGTGCTTGACCGCGCCATTGGCAAGCTTGTCTTTATGGCGTCGAGCGAAGGCGGCATGGACATCGAAGAAGTGGCTGCCCACACGCCCGAAAAGATCCTCAAAGAAGTCATCGAGCCCGGCATGGGCTTGCAGGCTTACCAAGCGCGAAACCTTGCCTTTGGCATGGGGATTCCCGTAGGCAGCATCAATGCCGCAGTGCAGACGATGCAGGCGCTGGCCAAGGCTTATGAGGCCATTGACGCCTCGCTCGCCGAGATCAATCCGCTGCTGCTGACCAAAGACGGGCGCATCATCGCGCTGGACGCTAAGATCGCAATCGACGACAACGCGCTGTTCCGCCACAAAGACCTGGCCGCGTTGCGCGATCTGAGCGAAGAAGATCCGTTAGAAGTGGAAGCCTCAAAGTACGGCCTCAACTACATCAAGCTCGACGGCACGGTTGCCTGCATGGTGAACGGTGCTGGCCTTGCGATGGCCACCATGGACATCGTGCAATACGCGGGCGGCTCGCCCGCCAACTTCCTCGACGTTGGCGGCGGTGCCAATGAAGAACAGATCCGCAACGCGTTTCGTATTCTGCTGAGCGACGCGAACGTCAAGGCCATCTTCATCAACATCTTTGGCGGCATCCTGCGCTGCGACACGCTGGCCAACGGCGTCGTCAAGGCCGCCCGCGAGCTTGACGTCAAGGTCCCCATCGTTGTCCGTATGGAAGGCACCAACGTCGACCTCGGCAAACAAATCCTGCGGGAATCCGGATTGAATTTTGGTCTCGCCGACGGCATGAAAGACGGCGCGGAGAAAGTGGTAGCACTAGCCAAATGAGCGTACTCGTAGATAAAAATACTCGCCTGATCGTTCAGGGATTCACCGGCAAGGAAGGCACCTTCCACGCGACTCAAGCTCTTGCCTATGGCACAAACGTCGTGGGCGGCGTGACGCCCGGCAAGGGCGGCGCACTGCATCTCGAGAAGCCTGTCTTCAATACCGTTGCCGACGCGGTGAAAGACACCGGCGCGAACGCGACCGTGATCTTCGTCCCGCCGCCTTTCGCAGCAGATGCGATTCTTGAGGCCGCCTCGGCCAACATCGCACTGATCGTCTGCATCACAGAAGGCATCCCGGCTCTGGACATGGCCAAGGTTTGGGCGACGATCAAGAACGGACCGTCGCGCCTGATCGGCCCCAATTGCCCCGGCGTGATCTCGCCCGGCAAGTGCAAGATCGGCATCATGCCCGCGCACATTCACAAAGAAGGCCGCGTCGGCGTGATCAGCCGCTCCGGCACGCTCACTTATGAGGCCGTCGGGCAGCTCACTGCGCTTGGCATTGGCCAAAGCACCTGTATCGGAATTGGCGGCGATCCGATCATCGGCACCAACCACACCGATGCGCTGAAGCTGTTGTTGGCCGACCCGGACACCGACGCCATCATCATGATCGGCGAGATCGGCGGCGACGCTGAAGAAGCCGCCGCGAAGTATTATGCAGAATCGGGCAGTACCAAGCCGATCGTCGGCTTCATCGCCGGCCAGACCGCTCCCGAAGGCCGCCGCATGGGCCACGCCGGCGCAATCATCTCAGGCAGCAGTGGCAAGGCCAGCGACAAGATGGCCGCCATGGAGGCCGCAAAGATTACCGTCTGCAAGACGCCCGCTGAATTAGGTGCCAGCATGCAGAGCCGCATGAGAGAAGCGGGCCTTCTCAACTAAGGATTTACTTTATGGAACAAACATTCGCCATCATCAAACCCGACGCCGTTGCCGACAATCAGATCGGCGGCATCCTCGCCATGACCGAGGCCGCGGGCTTTAAAATCCGCGCCATGCGCATGGCCCACCTCACCCGCAAGCAGGCCGAGGGCTTCTACGCGGTCCACAAAGACCGCCCGTTCTTTGGCGAGCTTGTCGAATTCATGAGCGAAGGCCCCTGCGTGCTGTTGTGTCTTGAGCGCGAGGACGCTGTCGCCAAGTGGCGTGAAGTCATGGGCGCCACCAACCCGGCCAACGCCGCCGAGGGGACAATCCGCAAGACCTTCGCCAAGAGCATGGGCCGCAACTGTGCCCACGGCAGCGATAGCAAAGAGAACGCCGCGATTGAGCTTGCGTATTTCTTCGCAGGCAACTCGCTGCAGTAATATCGCTTCGCAATGCAAGAACAAAGCCGGCCGAAAGGCCGGTTTTTTCTTGCATTTGGCATCCAGATGCTACGATGCTTAGATGCGGACAACCATTGATTTGGACGACGAGCTACTGGAGGAAGCGCGCAGGCTCGCACGGTTGCAAAAGCAGCCGTTGGCCCGCACGATCAACCAACTACTCGAGCGTGGGCTCTCGAGCAAAGATGCAAAAATCGAAACTCGCAGGGGCATCCCCGTGATGGTCCACGGTCCCGGTGCGATCCCTGTCACAAACGAACTGGTCAGAAGTCTGCTGGACGAAGAGTGAAGACGAATTTGCTGGATGTAAACATCCTGCTTGCGATCCTCGATTCGGCCCACGTGCACCACGCCCTCTGCACTCGCTGGTTCCTCCGGACGGGATGCCGCTCCTGGGCGATTTGCCCTTTCACGGAGAATGGGTTTCTCCGAATCGTTACGTCCTCCTCCTACCCCAACTTCCGTCCTTCCATTTCCCTCGCATCGGGATTGTTGATCGGCTTGCAGTCGAGCTTCGCTTCTACATTTAGATTTATTCCCGCCAAGGTGCGGCTCAGCGACGAATCCGTCTTCGATCTTGAACACGTCAAGTCATCAAAGCAGTTGGCGGATGTGTATCTGGCCGGGCTTGCCTACGGCAACGACGCCCGGCTCGCCACGCTGGACACCGGAATCTCTTGGCGGGCCGTGCGCGGTGCCGGTCCATCGTTGATCCACAATCTACTCACGCCCTAACTTTTTTGGCCCGCTTTCCTTCATCCGTCCGCTTACCAATCAGACGGTCAGGCGCGGTCGGAATTTATCGGGACGGCGGCGCTAGGACGGCGTCGAAGCTACGCACATTAGCTTCGATCTCGGCTCGGAGGAGCTTCGCGGCGCCGGAAGGACTCTGCCCCAATCGGGCAATCGCCTTCCGTAAAGTCTCGATTGCCGCCTGCGCCTGCCCGCCTCGAAACTGTCCCACGGCTTCGGCTTGGCCCGTCGCCGCCTCGCCGTACGCAACGACATCCCTCATCGCCGGCGCGTCGCCTCCACCGGCGCGAACAGCTTCTTCAAAGCGCTCCAGAGCCTGATCGCGTTGGCCGGCGCGCGACAACAAAACGCCATGCTTGCGCAAGGCCAGCGCCAGCGCCTCATTCCCCGCGGGACGCAGCGCCTCCACCAATTCACCGGCAATCGGGCCCAGCGCCGCATCAAGCGGATCCAGTTCTTGCGCCACTGTTCGAAAGTGGTCGGTGGCAGCCGCGGTCTGCCGGTCCTTCAACAATGCGCTCCCCCAGCGCAGTCGTGTCAATAACCGCAAGCGTGGCACATCTCCCTTGCCGGGCAAGCCTTCCAAGATCCTGACTGCGCCCTCGCAATCCGGCAGGGCTGCTTTGTAAGTCCCCGCGACGGTGTTTGCTGTGCACAGATTGCTTCGCGCCAGCGCCGCCATTCGCAATGCTTCGTCCCCAGAGCCCGCAGTACCCGCAATCGATAGCGACTCACGATAACTCGCCATGGCTGCCCCGCCCTGCCCCGCCTTCAACTGACTATTGCCCAACTGCCGGAGCGTTTCCGCCAATCGCAACTTCGCCGGCCCACCTTGCGCCGCCAATCTCGATCGCAGCCGAACTGCTTTCAAGAGAGCCGGAATCGCCATCGACGCGCCCTCCCGCCCATCGGCGAACAGCGTCTCCATAATGTCGCCCGCCTGTTCGTAAGCCCCCGCCAAGTCCTCCGTCAACGCGGGATCGTCCGCGCTCTTTTGCGATAACGCTTCCAAATGCTTCAGCGCCGCCAGCACCGCCTGACGTCTTGCCGGCGCGGAGCCGGGAACATCGCGCAGCGTTTCATTGACATCGAAAAGTACAGCCGTCGCCAGGCTCCGCACACTTTGATAACGTTGCTCGGCCCGAGCGCGTTCTTCAACCGCCTCGCCCGCCCTTCGTTCAGCCAATTGGCGTTGGATGTCCGCCCGCCGCTCCGCAGCCACCGCCAATTGACGCTGCCCCTCTGCGGCTTGCTTCTCTTCTTCGGCAACCCGCCGCGCCACCACAGCCGCCGCCCTTTGCTCTTGGGCGACGCGCCCCTGCAGCACCGTGCCGATCACGCCTGCCGCCACCGTCACCGCAAATAGCGCCACAGCGCCCACCGCCAAGCGGTTCCGCTTGATAAACTTGCCCGCCTTGTAGGCCCAATCGTCGGCCTGCGCGAGAATCGGGCGGCCGGTCAAATACCGCTCCAGGTCCTCGCGCAACTGGTCGACGCTGGCGTAGCGCCGGCCTGGCTCCTTGGCCATCGCCTTCAGCACGATCGTGTCCAAATCCCCACTCAGCTTACGCGCCCAGCCCGGCTGCGCCACAGAGCTCGGCTTAGGCGTCTGACTGTCGAGCACTGCCTGCAAAACGTCGGGCACGGCGTCTGATGTCGCCCGGTAGGGACGCGCCCCGCCCGTCAACACGTGGAACAGCAACACACCCAACGAGTAAACGTCAGACGCAGTCGAGATCGACTCACCGCGAATCTGCTCGGGGCTGGCAAACTCCGGGGTTAATCGCACGGCCACCGTGGCGGTGGCGGCGCGATCCGGCGTCAACACTTTCGCGATGCCAAAGTCGAGCAGCTTCACATCGCCTTCGGCCGTAACCATGATGTTGGACGGCTTCAAGTCCCGATGCACCACAAGATTGCGGTGCGCAAAAGAGACGGCACTGCATACGTCGATGAAGAGTCGCAGGATACCCTCGAGACCGGGGTTGCGCTGCTGCACATGTACATCCAAAGGCTGCCCCGCGACAAACTCCATGATCAGATAGAGGAGCCCGTCTTCGGTCGACCCGCCATCGAGTAAACGCGCGATGTGTGGATGTTCCAACTGCGCCAAAATCTGGCGTTCCCGCCGGAAGGCGTCCAGCGCCGTCTCACTCAACGCGATCCCACCTGAAACAATCTTGACCGCTACTGTTTTATGGAAAGCCTCGTCGGCCCGCGTCGCCCGGTACACCGCGCCCATCCCGCCGCGTCCGATTTCTTCTTCGATCCGATAGGCCCCGAAGCGGCGTCCGATCAGAACGACAGGTGCCAACTGGGCCCAAAGCCCTCCGTCCTGCTCAAAAAAAGCACTGGGCCCTTCATGGGCGATCAACAGGCTGCGCAACTGTTGATAGACCAGCGGCGACTTGAACTGCACCTCGCGCAGGAAACGAGCGCGGTCGATCGGAGGCAACTCAATCGCCTGCTCAAACAAAGCCCGCAAATCCGGTTTCGGCCCCACGCTCCTTTATCCTATAGTCCCTGCGGCAGTTGATATACTCCGCTCGTAGAAACACCTATGAAATCCTTCCTGCTGCTTGCAGTCCCCGCAGCCTGCCTGCTCGCCCAAACCACCGTCACCACGTCCTTGGGCGCGCTGGAAGGCACAGACTCCTCCGGCGTCCGCATCTTCCGCGGCGTCCCTTTCGCACAACCCCCGGTGGGCCCGCTGCGCTTTGCGCCGCCCGCCCCACCCGTCAAATGGACCGGCACTCGCGACGCCAAATCTTTCGGTGCCCGTTGCATGCAACAGCCCTTGTTCGGCGACATGAACTTCCGCTCTCCTTCGATGAGCGAAGACTGCCTCTACCTCAACATCTGGGCGCCGCCCAAAAGCGCCGGCTCGCGCCTGCCGGTGATGGTTTACTTCTTCGGCGGCGGCTTCCAGGCCGGCGATAGTTCGGAGCCCCGTTACGACGGCGAGAGTATGGCCCGCAAGGGCATCGTCGCCGTCACGGTCAACTACCGCCTCGGCGTCTTCGGCTTCCTCGCCCACGCCGCGCTCACGGCGGACTCGCCCCATCACGCATCTGGCAACTACGGTCTGCTCGATCAGAGCGCGGCGCTGCACTGGGTCAAAGACAACATCGCCGCCTTCGGTGGGGACCCCAAGCGCATCACCATCGCGGGTGAATCCGCAGGCTCCACCTCGGTAAGCGCGCAAATGGCTTCGCCTCTGTCGCGCGACCTCATCGCCGGCGCGATTGGCGAGAGTGGCTCGGCCGTCTCAACTCAATCCCAGACGCCCCGCGCCACGGTCGAGGAGCAGGGTGCCAAATTCGCCGCCCTCATCAACGCGAATTCCGCCGACGACCTGCGCAAAGTCTCAGCGCAACAAATCTTCGAATCCGCCGCCAAACAAGGCGCGCCGCGCTTTAACGTTTGTGTCGATGGCTACTTCTTCCCAGAGCCGCCCGCCGCCATTTACGCTGCTGGCAAGCAAGCCCACGTCCCGCTGCTGGCCGGATGGAACTCGGAGGAGTCCAACGCCCGCGGCATTTTCGGACGCGAAGCTCCAACCCTCGACAGCTTCCGCAAGGGCGTGGAAAGGCTTTACGGCGAGCACGCCGCAGAGATCCTCAAAGTCTACGCACCCAGCTCTGACACCGAGGCGACTCAGGCGGCAACCGACCTAGCCAGTGACCGCTTCATCGCCTTCGCCACTTGGAAATGGATCGACGTCGCAGCCAACACTGGCGGCAAGCCCGTCTATCGCTATTACTTTGAACGCCCCCGTCCAAAAATGACGGCGGCCTTTGCCGGTGCCACGGCTAATCTCGCAGGGGGAGTCACCCGCAATGCCGGCACGCCGCCGCCTCCGCCGCCCAAGGGCGCCGTTCACTCGGCGGAGATCGAGTACGCCCTCGGCAATCTCGAAGGCAACAAGGTTTACGACTGGGAACCGGAGGATTTTCAAGTATCTCGCCTGATGCAGGAATACTTCGCCAACTTCATCAAGAAGGGCGACCCCAACTCCGCCAACACTCCCAAGTGGCCCGCCATCCGCAAGGGCAAAGAAGTCCCGTTGATGCGCATCAACGTCAACTCGCAGTTTGAACTCGAGCGCAATCGCGCGCGTTACGCAACGCTGGATCGGCTCGCCAGATAGGTCCAGTTAAGCTCCCGCTATTCTAGACTCATGTCTCCCGAAGACCGCCCCCACGCCGGCGAAGTTACCCAGCTCCTCAGCGATTGGCGCTCCGGCGACGCCGAAGCCGGCCCGCAAATTATCTCGCTCCTCTATCGTGAACTGGAGCGAATGGCAGGCTCTTATTTACGCAACGAGCGCACCGGCCACACGCTCGAGCCTGCTGGCATGGTCAGCGAACTTTACCTTCGCATGATGAAAGGCGCGGTCGTCCCCTATCAGGACCGCGCTCATTTTTTCGCCGTCGCCGCGCGCCAGCTTCGCCGCATCCTCGTCGACTACGCCCGCAAGCGCAAGGGCCGAGGCGACGAGCGCTTCTTCGTCACTTTGAGCGGTCTCGAAGGCTCGCCCGCCGGCATGAAAGGCGACGACCTCGAAGCCCTCGAAGAAGCCATGAACGAGCTTGAGAAACTCGATGAGCGCGCCCACAAAGTCGTCGAGCTCCGCTTCTTCGCCGGCCTCAAAGAAGACGAGGCAGCCGAACTCCTGGGACTCTCCCGCACCACCATGAAACGCGACTGGGCCTTTGCCCGCGCCTTCCTGATCTCAAAGATGGGACCATCAAATTAATGAAGTCCGTTCTTATCGCGATCCTATTGGCCACCGCCCTCCCTGCCCAGGAACGCACGCCCCAAAAGATGCCGATCTTCCGGGCCAAAAGTGTCTCCGGCGAATCGCTCGACAACTCCGCCCTCCAAGGCAAGACCGCGCTCATTCAGCTATGGGCCACTTGGTGCGGCTATTGCCGCAAAGATCAGCCGGTCGTCGAAAAGCTCTCGAAAGAGTTCGCCTCCAAGGGCCTCATCGTGCTCGCGGTCAATGTCGGCGAGACTCGTGAAAAGGTCGAAGCATACCTCAAAGAAAATCCACGGCCCGGCGTCAAACTGGTCCACAGCCTGGACAGCAACCTCGCCGCGATGATCCAGCCCCAGGGCTTCCCCTTCTATGTCGTGCTCGACAAACAAGGCCGCATCGCCGGCGTTCAAGCTGGTTCAGGCGGCGAAGTTGCACTTCGAGATCTCCTTGGCCGCGCGGGCCTGGAGAACGACTAACGCCGCAATACAGGATGAAAGCCCGCTGGCTTTGTGGATAGCCACAACGCAAACTTGGCGATGTCGGCATGCCCCAGCAACGCGCTTACGCTGTGATAACTCTGCTCCAGTTCCTTTTCGCTCAACACTTGATGCACAAACCCATGACAAGCCCGGCACAGCATCGCGATCTCCGTCATGCCTTCCTGCTTGCTGTGAGTTCGCTGGAAGCGGGGCTTGCGCTGTCGCGATTTTGGAAACAGATGATGGCGGGTCAAAGCAATTTCTTCGCGCCCGCAAAGCTCACAGCACTGCATCGTAAATTCCCAGCATGACACGCCCGCCCCACAGCATCGCCGTCATTGGCGGCGGCATCATCGGCCTCGCCACCGCCCACCAAGCTCAACTGCGCTGGCCCGACACCCATGTCACAGTTCTTGAGAAAGAAGAGCAGGTCGGCCAGCACCAAAGCGGCCACAACAGCGGCGTGCTGCACGCCGGTCTCTATTACAAACCGGGTTCGCTTAAGGCGCAACTCGCCGTCAACGGCATCCGCCGTATGATCGCCTTCTGCGATCAGAATAACGTCGCTCACGAGGTCTGCGGCAAGCTTGTCGTCGCCGTCACTGAAGATGAAATCCCCCGCCTCAAAGAGCTTCTCGAACGTGGTGCGGCCAATGGCCTCCAAGGCCTCCGCTGGCTCGCCCCTGAGCAGATTCGCGAACGCGAAGCCAACGTCTCGGGTGTCGCGGCTGTGGAGGTGCCAGAGGAGGGCATCGTCGATTACCCCGCAGTGTGCCGCGCCTTACAGGCGCAGATCGTCAACGCGGGCGGACGAGTCCTCACCGGCGCGAAACTCATTGCACTCAAACGCGAAGCCAACCTTTGGCATTGCGAAACCACCGGTGGCAAGCTCAACGCCGGTTATCTGATCAACTGCGCCGGCCTGCAATGCGACCGCGTCATGACCCTTACCGGCGAAACCCCTTCAACCCGCATAATTCCTTTTCGCGGCGAATACTTCAAGCTCCGCGACCAAGCGCAAGCGCTTGTGCGCCACTTGGTTTACCCGGTGCCCGATCCCAAGTTCCCGTTCCTTGGCGTCCACTACACACGCATGATCAACGGTGGCGTCGAGTGCGGCCCCAACGCCGTGCTCGCTCTCAAGCGCGAAGGCTACTCCTGGCGCGACTTCTCAACAAGCGATACCTGGGACGCCCTCAGCTTCCCGGGCCTCTGGCGATTCCTCGCCAAGTACCCGGCGATGAGTTGGTACGAAGTCCAGCGCAGCCTTTCGCAAGCCGAATTCACCCGCAGTCTGCAACGCCTTGTCCCCGCCCTCCAACAGCAAGACCTGCTGCCCGGAGGCGCGGGAGTGCGCGCTCAAGCCATGGCCCCCGACGGCACCCTGTTGCAAGACTTCGCCATC
>JANXUM010000407.1 GCA_025356215.1 Bryobacter sp.
TATAAACTGCTCGATCAGAACGACGCCAACGCCGCCCGCGCCGAGCTGGTTCTCTTACTCACCCGCCTTACCGGACCCGCCCTCGATCTGGCCCGCGTCCGCATCGGCGTCTGTGATTACCGCCTCCGCCGTGATGCCGCGCAAGTCACTCTGGCCACAACGCACGTCGCCGACAGCGAGGCCGACGCTGAGCGCCTCTTCTATCTGCTCCTGGCCGCCCGCCGCGCCAAGGCCTACGACGCTATGGGCTCGGCTATGACCGAGCTCAATCGCAAACACCCTAAATCCAGCTTCCGCCTGGAGGCCCTCGCCAACGCCGCCGGCCAATTCTGGACCCTCGGCCAAAGCGCCAAAAGCCTTCCCCTCTACGAATCCTGCGCCATCGATTTCGCCGCCCGTCCAGAGGCCCGTGACTGCGAATGGAAGGTGGCCGTCCAAAACTACATCCTGCGCAAGCCCGGGGCCGAGCAGAAACTGGCCGCCTATCTCAAGTCCGATCCCGCCGGCGATCACAATTCCGCCGCCCTTTATTTCCTTGGCCGAGCCGCCGAAACCCGCGCCGACAAGGCCGCCGCCAAGTCCTACTACCAACGCGCCATCGACACTTTCCCCAACCACTTTTACGCCGAACTTTGTCGCGAACGCATCCTGCAAGGCGGCCTCGCCAGCCAGGCCCCAGCCGCCGCCGTAGAAGCAATGCTGCGCGAAGTGCAATTCCCCGTCCAACCGCTCCAGCTCAATTTCGAAGCAAACCCCGCCACGCGCCGCCGCGTCGCCCGCGCCGAACTGCTCGCCCGCGGCGCGCTTTACGATTACGCCGAGCTTGAGCTCAAAAACGAAGCTCGCAGCCATGAGCAGGCCCACCTGCTGGCCATGGCCGCCGCCGCCATGGCCACCCGCCGCGGTGCCCCCGATCAAGGCATCCGCTACATGAAAAGCATCTATCCGGCCTATCTCAGCCTACCGCTCAACGCCTCCACCCTCCCTTTATGGAAGCTGGCTTACCCAATGCCTTACAAGGATCCGCTGCTTACTTACTCCTTTAAGCACGACGTCGATCCCTATCTGCTGGCCGGCTTAATCCGTCAGGAAAGCGAATTCAGTTCAAGCGTCGTATCGCGTTCTAACGCGCACGGCCTCACCCAGATCATGCCCGCCACGGGCCGCGAACTTGCCCGCCGTCTCGGCATCAAGGGCTTCACCCCGCAAATGCTATTTGAGCCGGCCGTCAACTTACAGATGGGAAGTTACTATCTCAAGAGCCTTGTAACTAGCCTCGACGGCAGTCTGGAGCAAGCTCTCGCCAGTTACAACGCCGGTAAGGGCCGCGTCACCGAATGGCTCAGTCGAGGCGCTTACGACGACCCGGCCGAGTTTATCGAATCCATCCCCTTCAACGAAACGCGCGGCTATGTTCAGAGCGTCATCCGCAACGCCGGCGTCTATCGCCGCCTTTACGGTACCCCCGCTCCCGGTTTACCATCGGAAAATGGTGATTCCAACAGCGGCGCTTCCAACCCAGCGCGCAAGCGTCCAGCAAAGTAGCGCGGCAGGCCGCCGCTCCCGCTTCGCCTCCCATCGCACCTCCGGCTTTGTCGAAAGCGTCATTCGGGAGATGTCCCGCCTTGCCGTTCAACACGGTGCCGTCAACTTGGCACAAGGATTCCCCGACTTTCCCGCGCCCCCCAGCATCAAGCAGGCCGCCATCGACGCCATCGACGCGGACATCAATCAGTATTCAGTCACCTGGGGTGCCAAGCCCTTTCGCGACGCGATTGCCGCCAAGTACCGCAATACCTACGGCCTCGCCCTCGATCCTGAGCGCGAGATCACCGTCACCTGCGGCTCGACAGAGGCCATGATCGCCACGCTCCTGGCCACCACCAACCCCGGCGACGAGGTCATCGTCTTCGAACCCTTCTACGAGAACTACTTTCCCGACACCCAACTCTGCGGCGCAACACGCAAGCTGGTCACCCTCCATCCTCCGCACTGGAGCTTCGATCCCGATGAGCTGCGCCGCGCCTTCACTTCGCGCACCAAGGCGATCATCGTCAACACGCCCAACAACCCTACCGGTCGCGTCTTCACGCTCGAAGAGCTGACGATCGTCGCTAACCTCTGCCAGGAATTCGATTGCCTCTGCATCACTGACGAGATCTACGAACACATCCTCTACGACGGGCTCCAGCACATTCCGGTTTTAAGCTTACCTGGCATGCGCGACCGCACGGTGCTCATCAATTCGATGTCAAAGACCTATTCGGTCACCGGCTGGCGGGTAGGCTGGACGCTGGCCGCCCCCGACTTAACCGAATCCATCCGCAAGGTCCACGACTTCCTCACCGTCGGCGCGGCCTCGCCCATGCAACAAGCCGGAGTCCACGCATTAGCCTCGTCCCCCTCCTATTACGGTGATCTGGCCTCCCACTACGGCGAGCGCCGAGACTTGATCATGGACATCCTTACGGGATCTGGCTTTAGCCCGTTGCGCCCGCAAGGCGCTTACTATGTCATGGCCGACATCTCCAAATTCGGCTTCCCCAACGACCGCGCCTTCGCCATGCACATGGTCGAAAACATCGGAGTCTCCTGCGTCCCCGGCTCCAGTTTCTTTGAGACGCCCGGCGTCGGCGACCAATGGGTTCGATTCTGTTTCTGCAAGAAGACAGAGACGCTTGAAGCGGCCCGCGCCCGCCTGGCAAAGCTGGCTGCCTAGCATGTTCGGTCAATTCCTGATTCCGAGAACGACGGTCAATGCCAACGGCAGCGGGCCGACAATCCCGTTGGGCGCCGCCCAGAGCCACCTCATCCAGCTCACCCTCGTCATCGAGAAAATCGTCGAGCAGCAGTCGCTCGACATCCACATTGAAGGCTCCACCGACGGTGAAACCTGGACCCCCGAGCCCCTCGCCTTCTTCCCTCAAAAGTTCTATGTCGGCAACGCCGCAATCCTCCTCGACCTCAGTCGGCACCCCGAAGTCACCCACATCCGTGCAGCCTGGAAAGCCCACCGCTGGGGCAGGGGAGACCTCATCCCCCACTTTGGCGTGTACCTGTTCGCCGAGGTTGCCGCGTCGCTTACGCTAGACTCCAAATAGATTTATGATGCTTCGTCTTTCGATTTTTCTTTGTCTCGCCCTCAGCTCTCTCTACGCCCAGACCCCATCAGGCACGGTCATCCGCTTCACTACCAACCTCGGCAACATTGATGTCTTGTTACTGCCCGAATCGGCCCCCAAGACGGTCGAGAACTTCATGAAGTACGTCAACAAGGGCGCCTACAACAACAGCGTCTTCCACCGCTCGGTCAAGAACTTCATCATCCAGGGCGGCGGTTTTCAGGCCGTGCTGCCCTCATTGCCTCCCATCGCTCAGGATGCTCCCGTCGTCAACGAATACAAGGAATCCAACATCCGCGGCACCCTCGCCATGGCCAAGCTCGGTAGCGACCCCAACAGCGCCACCAACCAATGGTTCTTCAGCCTCGCCAACAACGCCAACATTCTGAACCCCCAAAACGGCGGCTTCACAGTTTTCGGTCGCATCGTCGACAACGCCAGCCTCGCCGTGATGGATAAAATCGCCGCAGTTCCGCTGTCTGGCTCCTTTACGTCGCCCTTTGACGAGATTCCCCTGATCGACTACACCAGCGGCACATTGGTGCAGTCCAACCTTGTCGTGGTCCAGACAATCGGCCCGATCGCCAGCCTCCCCACACCCACCATCAGCGACGCTGGCGTCGTCTCGGCCGGTGCCTTCGGGGGCTACGGCGTCGTCGCTCCCGG
>JANXUM010000479.1 GCA_025356215.1 Bryobacter sp.
GGCATCGATCGTGGCGCCACCACAGGGCTATCCAGTCGTTTTCGATAAAATGCCGCTGCGTCCCCTGGCCCGGCCAGCGGTACCCGGATCGGCGCGCTCTGTACAATCCGCGCCGCCGCAATCGCGTGTGGTGCCGCAAAGCTCGCGTATTCGATCACAATGCTCACCGCCGCCGCAAAGAAACATCCCGCCAGGAATCCCAGCGCCAGCACAAAGCTGCGATGATTCCGCACCGGAGACATCGGCGCCTCCGCCGCCTCCAAAATCGACGCCCGCATCCCGCCAATCCCCGCCGCCAGATCCGCCGCCTGCGCTTCTTGTTCTTTCTTCAAAAACAACATGTAGCTTTCCTCGGCCAGCTTCGCCTTGCGCGACAAATCCTCCAGCCGCACCGCAAAGCCTTCCAACTGCTCGCTCTTCCCCCGAACCCGGCTCGCCGCCGCGCTCAGAGCCGCGTCGCGCGCCCGCAACCCCGCCAAGTTCGCCTCCAGCCGCAGCTTCTCCGCCGCCAAGCTCTGATAGAGCGGATTCAAGCTTTCCGTGCGCTCCACCACCTTGAAATTCTGCTCCCGCTCCAGCGATGCCTTCACCGCCGCAATTTGCGTCTCGGTCTGCTTCACCGCCCGATACCCGGGGTCGTATTTGGTCAGCATCTCGGCGCGCTGCGCTTCCAATTGCATGAGTTGATTCTTCAAACCGTCCACCAGCCCCGTGCTGGCCGCCGTCCGCCGCCCGCTCTCCACTGCCGCCGGCTGCGCGCCTAACTGTGTGTTGATCGCCACCAGCTTGTCCCGGCTCTCCGAGATCTGGCTGCGCACTTCCTCAATCCCGCTGTCCAGCTCGCTGCTCCGCCGCACAGTCGACTGGCGCTGCTCGTTCAACATCGGCGTGCTTGCTTCTTGCCTCAGCGCTTCCAATTCTTCCTGCGCCGCGGCCCACTCGCCTTCCACTTGCTTCAACTTCTCCGTATAAAGAGCCGCCGTCGCCGGTCGCTGGCTCAATTGCTTCTGCTTGGCCACATACAGCTCGCCCAGGGTATTCAACACCCGCGCCGCCTCCACCGCTTTGCCGTCGCGATACTTCACCTGAATCAAATTCGTCCCCGTTAACGGCGAGGCCTTGATCCCGTCCTCCAACGCCTCAACGCCCTTAGGCCCCATGCCCGTCTTTCGCGCCAACTCCTCCAGCAAGCTGTGCGATTTTAGGATCTCCACCTCGGCCGCCGGCGCGTCCACGTTCGCTCCCGCCGGCTCGTTCTGCCCCGACAACCGGATCCGCATCTCCGCCTCGTACACCGGCGGCTTGAAAATCGTGTAGGCCACCGCGCTGCCAAACACCAGTAAAAACGTAATCAGGATCGGCCACCGCCGCCGCAACACCAGCGCGATCACCGACCCCATTTCGGCTGTTCCGGCAACTCGCAGGTCCGGATAATCGGATGCCCGCCGTTGCGGTGCCCGGTTCACCTGGGGCCGCAACAACTGCCGTTCATTCGGTTGATTAGAGTGTGGAATCATTGTTTTCCCCTGAGCCCTTTCTACTTAGCGCCAAAGCACGCCGGAACTCAACAAAAAGCCCAACTGCGTCGCGCTCAACAGCCGCTCAACCGTCGCAAACGGCGACCGCGACACATAGATCGCATCCCCGCTGCGCAGCGCCAGGTCCTCTTCAAAATGCCCACGCTCCAGAATTTCCTTCGTCTTCACCCGTCGAGTCTCGTACTGGTCGCTCTTCAAGCGATGCACCAGCAAAACCTCGCCTCGCTTGGCATCGCGCGTAAACCCGCCCGCCATCGCCAATGCGTCCGTCAGCGACAGATTTCCCTTCAGATCAAAACGCCCCGGCTTGCCGACCTCGCCGTTCACCACAAACCACGGCTTCTCAAATTCCTTCAGCACGATCGTGATCTCCGGCTCCACCAGCACTTTGGCGTATGCCTTCGCCATCGCCTCGCGCGCCTCACTTACGCTCAACCCGCTCAACTTCAGGTCTTCCACGCCCTTCAACTGCACAAACCCGTCCGGATGCACCGTCAGGTTCTGGTTAAACTCAGGCGTCAATCGGAACTGAACTTCAAACACATCGCCAACCTGCAACTGGTATCGCGGCTCGCGCGGGGCGAACTGCGCAAAGCTGACCGTGGCGATCAAAACTAGGACTGCGCTTTTCATGTGTACTGGCATCTTAGGGTTCCGCCCTTAGAATCATCAATGGACCTCTAGTACTGATCGTCTTTTTTTAACGTCTTTGATCAGGCCTTTCCACCACCTCCTAGGGTCCCCAGGTATCTGCTAAGCATCGAATAACAAAAGACTTAGTAAAAGATACTCCTAGGCCTACGGATCTAAAACTTCGGTACTAAGTACCCATCACCTGCGGTGGCAAAATATTTTGAGATCTTTTCTTCGGCTACACTTGTTCTCGATGAACTGGGTTGTCCTCACCGGCTCTTACCCGCCAGACCAGGGCGGAATCGCCGATTACACCTTCGTCCTAGTCAAACGCCTCGCCCAACTGGGCAGTCGCGTCTGGGTCTTTACCGGCCCCGGGGACCCCTCCGGCCCGCACCCCGAGATCGACGGCGTCACCGTCAAACGCTTGCCAGCCCACTTCACCCCCGCCGCCCTGCTCGCACTCGAATCGCAAATCGCCGCCCTCCCCCAGCCCCGCGAAATCCTTGTGCAGTACGTTCCCCAAGCCTTTGGCCCCCGCGCCAACAGCCGCTTCTACGGCTTGCCGCTCTGGCTCTGCGCCTGGCTCAACTGGCGCAAGCCCGGCAAGGTCACCGTCATGCTCCATGAAACCGTCGTCACCGCCGCCCCCGGTTCCGGCCTCAACCAGCGAATCCTCCACCACGTCACCCGCTCCATGTTGCGTCAACTCGCCCAAGCCGCCGACCGAATCTTTCTCTCCACCGCCGCCTGGCTGCCCGAAGTCTCTCCGCTCGCCCGCCGCGGTACCCCGATTGCCACCCTTCCCGTTCCCAGTAACGTTGCCGAAAGCTATGACGCCGCCGAGGCCGACGCCATTCATGGGCCGCCCGGCCTTCTGCTGGGCCACTTCGGCACCTTCCGAGAGCCCCAGGCCAGTCTACTGCGCCAACTCATCCCCTATCTGGTAACGGAAAACCGTCGCATGTTACTAATCGGTTCCGGAGCTGCCGCGTTTCTTACTGACTTACTAACTACGCACCCCGCCCTCGCATCCCAAATCACCGCAACCGATTCGCTCCCCGCAGACGCCGTCGCCGCCCACATCGGTGCCTGTGACCTCATGATCCAGCCCTATCCGGACGGCGTCACTTCCCGCCGTGGCACTCTTATGGCCGCCATCGCCCTCGCCAAGCCGGCCGTTTCCAACGATGGAGAGGCGACGGAATCTCTCTGGCGCAACTCTGGAGCGATCGCTATGGTGGAACGCTTCGATCCAGCCCTCTACGCGACTATGGTGGACCAACTCGTGACTCCCGGCAAGCTGGACGCACTCGGCCGCGCCGGTTATGATTTTTACCGTCAGCACTGCTCGCTCGATCACACGGTATCAGCCCTCAGAAGCTGATCTTCCCGCCAAACTGCATGCTCCGCCCTCCGCCCGTGCCATTCACGCCGGTCCCCGTCGCCCGCGTCCCGGTGACGTATCCGTAAGTCGAACTCGTGAGTAAAGTGGAAGGATTCGCAAACTGCGGCGTATTCGTCACGTTAAACGCCTCGGCCCGAATCTCAATCCGCACCCGCTCGCGATAAACAAAATTCCGCCCAAATTTGGCGTTCAGTCCAAAGGTCCCAGGCCCGCTGATTACGTTGCGCCCCAGCGTGCCAAAGCGCGCCTCGGTCGGCTGAGCAAAACTGGTCGTGCTGAACCACGGGTTGCCCAGGTTGATTCCGTGCAGAATCTGCACCGGTGCCACCAGGTCCGCCGTTTGCGTACTACCGGGGAGATTCAACGTGTTCCCGTTCGCGGTGATGTTGATCGGCGACCCGGTGCGTATCGACAACACCCCCGACAGGTTCCAACCGCCCGCAAGTTTACTCGACACCCCGTTCGTAAACCATTGCTTGCCGCGCCCAAACGGCAAATCGTAGATATAACTCTGTACATAGTTCAAGGTCCGGTCAAAGTCCGCCCGCGCATAATTACGATGCTGATCGACATAGAAAAGAAGTGCCCCATCGTCGCCGGTCTGAAGCGACATCGCTTTCTGATACGTAAAGGCCGTCGTCATCCGCAACCCGCTGCTAAAGCGCCTGTCAAACTTCACTTGCAATGAGTTGTAATTCGACGAAAATCCCCGAAAGATCTGATTCGTCGCCGCTGTCCGCGGGTACTGCGGTTGCCCCCGGCTCCCGGCGCCAATTACCAAGCCCGCATTCAGATTGTAAGTGCCGGCGATGTTCACTCCATGCGTTCCGACATAGGCTACGTCCAGCACCAACCGCATCGGCAAGCTCCGTTGCACCGAAAAATTCCAGCTCATCACATATGGGTTGCGAAAGTCCTTCGGCACCAGGTAGTAAGTCGAAGTGATGTCCGGGTTTGAAATGATTCCGTTCTTCGGAATCTCCACCGGACGGATCGTCGGGAACCCCGTACCCAGCGTAATCAGGCTACCGGTCACCGGGTCCTGCGCAGGCAGATAGGTATTTAGCGTAGTCGTGTAGTTGTTGTTCGACCGCACCGGAAAGTTGTAAGCGTAGTTGTTATCGGGGAAGGGAGTGAAACTGATGCCAAAGCCAGAGCGGATCACCGTCTTCTCGTCCATGCGGTAAGCCAACCCCAATCGCGGCGCAAATTGCTTGTAACGCGAAATCATACCCAGGTTCGACGGGTTGTTCCCAATGCCGGCGATCACCAGTTCATTGCGCCCAAAATCGTAGTTGGAAAAGCCGCCCGGAAAGCGCGGCACTGCCGGCGGATACCATTCCCAACGCAGGCCGATATTCGCGGTCAGCTTGGGCGAGATCGCCCAATTGTCCGCCACATACCCAAACACCTGCCACAGCCGCATAGCCGGGAAGTAAGTGTTCACGTCGCGTCCGACAGAGCTGGGCAACCCCAACAGAAAGCTCCCAAAGTTGTTCGCCACACCCGTACCGCCGGTCGCCCCCGGCGCAAAAGTCTGGTTCACGCCAAACGTGATTACCCCGCGCGGGCTGAAGGTTTGATCCTGCAGCAAATCGTCGCGCACCCTCCGCAAATCACCCCCAAACTTGATCGTGTGGTTCTTCAGCAGTTTCGTCCAGCTATTGACAAGGTCGATATTCGCCTCTGCCCGCACCCACGGCAAACTTGCCGAATATCCGGTCAGCGGGCTCGAAAAATTCCCGATGCTAATGCCTACAAATCCGCTCGTGAATTGGTTAACATTCACGCCCGGGATGCCCAGCTTGGTCGTATCGTCCTTGCCATAGTCGCTCGGCACCGCCTCGTTGTGATAATGAGACACTCCGGCCCGGAGTTCCGTTAGCAAGGTCGGCGAAACCGTCCGGTTGTAACTAATCCCGGTAACATAGGTCTTCTGAAAGCCCTGACCCTGAAACGCTGACTGCGCCGGTCCCCCAGCGTCCCCAAATACCGGGGCTTGGAAGGTCGTCGGTCGCGAAAAGCTAAATCGCCCGCTCAGCCGGTCCTTATCGCTCAGCGTGTAGTCCATCTTTACATCGAACTGATCGTTCACCTTGCGCGAAGGCAGCAGCGCAAAGTAATTATTGCTCGGCGTCGCCTCGACAAACTTCTGATTCGGCGCGGGCAAGTAGGCCAGGATCTTAGTCGCAATCGGATCGATCCGGCTCGCCGGAATGATGTTCCCAGGGAAGGGAAGCCGCCCCTGCCCATTGGTCTGGTCCCCGGTTGCCGGGTCGTAAACCGTGTTTCGACCTGCGCTTAAATCCCCGCCTCGAAACGCCAGGCTCGGGATCGTCAGCGTATTCGTGTTCGCCTCATGGTCCATCGTCCGCAGATAGTCGCCAAAAATAAACAACTTATTCTTCTTGATCGGCCCGCCAATGTTACCGCCCACATAGTTGTAAGCCAAATGGCCCACGGTGGGGTTAAAAAAGGTCCGCGCGTTCGCCGCGCTGTTCTGGGTAAAGGAATACATCGCCCCCCGCACTCGGTTTGTGCCGCTCTTGATCACCCAATTGGAAACCGCCCCCGTCCCCCGCCCAAGCTCCGGATCGTGATTCGTCGTCGAAATACTCACCATCTGGATCGCCTCGGCCGGCAGCACCAGCACCTGCAACAGCCCCGTCCGCTCGTTGTTGTCGATGCCCTCGATCTGGTAGTTATTGCCCATCCGCCCCTGCCCATTCACCTGCGTCTGCAGGGAACTCGACGCGTTGAAAAACTGCGAATGTTGAAAGCTCGACTCTGTCGTCCCCGGAACCAGGTCCAGCAGCGACTGCGCGTTCCGGTTCACTCCAAGCGGCAACTCTTCGATCGTCTCGGCGTCAATCTGCCTGCCCGTATCGGACCGATCCGTCTGCAAAATCGGCGCGGCACCCGACACCTCGATCGTCTCGCTCACGCTACCCGGTTGCAGCCGCATATCGATGCGCACGCTGCTGTTGATCGATACGCTGATCCCACGCCGGATCTCTTTCTTAAATCCTTCGTGCTCAACGGTTACTGAGTAAAGCCCCGGCGGAATGTCGGCAAAAGTATAGTTGCCGCTTTCATTGGCAATCCCTTTCTTCGTAACGCCGGTCTCGGTCTCGGTCAGTATTACCCGCGCTCCGGCAACCAGCCCCCCGCCAACGTCCGACACGGTCCCCAGCAGGGTCCCATTCACCGCTTGCGGCAACGCGGGCAAGCATAAAACCGTCAGTAATAGTAGACTGCGGAGCACCATGGCCTCGAGTCTTATCATAAAATCCAATCGGATTCCAGTCCTTTCCTACCCTTTCAGCAGTCTCCCCAAAGTCACTTTTCCACCCTCCGCCCGCAAGTGAGCAATCCGGGTCTTACAGAGGTCGGCTGATCGAGCATTTCGGTTCACCCGATAAATCCGTGTCCATTCGTGTGAATCCGTGGCCCAAAAAAGAACCGTACAAGCGCTGAACATTCACGAAAATTTTCACCTCGATCTCCCTTCTTTTCAACAGCCCCCGCCGGCACCCGCCAAACTGCCAATTGGCGCCTGCTAACTTTCCTATCGTCGGTAAACCGCGCTTCTGGCCGTTGCGGGCTGTATCTGCCGCAACGCCAAGCTGGCCAATACGCGAACGAACAAAGCAAAGCCAATCCAATTAAGCGAAGAGGAGACGAAGATCTTGAGCAAGAACCCGCAAACCAAACCCAATCGCCCCAACAAACAAAGCAAAGCCAATTCCTCCTCCTGTGGCCCCACAAAAACCAAACCCAATCCCCCCGCCCCGCTAAACTGGAGTTTCCGATGATTTCTTTCTCCAACATCCAAAAGCAGTACGGTAAGCAGCTCATTTTTGTCGACGCCAACTTTCAGCTCAACGCCGGCGAAAAGGTCGGCCTCATCGGCCCTAACGGTGCTGGGAAAACCACCCTCTTCCGCATGGTCGTCGGCGAGGAGGTCCCCGACGAGGGCGACGTCTCCGTTCCCAAGAAGCTCACCATCGGCTACTTCCGCCAGGACGTCGAAGAGATGTCCGGCCGCTCCGTCCTCGACGAAGCCATCGCCGGCTCGGGCCGCGTCGGCGACCTCCACCACGAACTCGAATCCCTCCAACACGACATGGGCGACCCCGACAAGCTCAACGATCTCGACCGCATCCTCGCCCGCTTCGGCGAAGTCCAGGAGGAATACGAAACCCTAGGCGGCTACAGCGTCGAATCCCAAGCCCGCGAGGTCCTCCACGGCCTCGGCTTCGCCGACGAGCAAATCGATGGCGACGTCGGCGCACTCTCCGGCGGTTGGAAGATGCGCGTCGCCCTCGCCCGCGTCCTCCTCGGCAAGCCCGCCGTCCTCCTCATGGACGAACCCACCAACCACCTCGATCTCGAATCCATCATCTGGCTTGAACAGTTTCTGAAGGCCTACGACGGCGCGCTGCTGATGACCTCGCACGACCGCGCCTTCATGAACCGCATCGTGTCCAAAATCGCCGAAATCGACGCTGGCGAAATCACCGTCTACTCAGGCGACTACGATTTCTACGAGCGCGAGCGCACCATTCGCGAGAGCAATCAGCAGGCCCAGTTCGCCCGCCAGCAATCCATGCTCGCCAAGGAGCAGCGCTTCATCGATCGCTTCAAAACTCACGCCGCCAAAGCCTCGCAAGTCCAAAGCCGGATCAAAGCCCTCGACAAAATCGAGAAGATCGAGCTCCCCAAAAAGCGCCAGGTCGTCGAGTTCAACTTCAAAACCCCCTCGCGCTCCGGTGACATGGTCGCTGAACTCACAGACCTCCACAAGGCCTACGGCAAGCGCGTCATCTACGACGGCTTCAATCTCACCATCCGCCGCGGCGAGCGCTGGGCCGTCATGGGCCGCAACGGGGCGGGGAAGAGCACCCTTCTCAAAATGATTGCCGGCGCCAGCGATCCCGATTCCGGCGAGATCCGCCTCGGCGCCAGCCTCAACATGGGCTATTTCGCCCAGCAGGCTCTCGACGTTCTCGATCCGGAACTAACCATTTTCGAGCAACTCCAGAACGATTTCCCCAAAGACACGGTCGGCTCCCTGCGCTCCCTCGCTGGTGCCTTCCAGTTCTCGGGCGAAGATGTCGACAAGCGCATCCGCTCCCTTTCCGGTGGCGAAAAGTCGCGCCTCGCCATGGCCCGCATGCTCTTTCACCCGCCCAACTTCCTCGTTCTCGACGAGCCCACCAATCACCTCGACATGGCCACCAAAGAAATGCTCGTCGACGCCCTCAAAGACTTTGAAGGCACCATGATATTCGTCTCCCACGATCGCAGCTTCCTGCGCGGACTCGGCTCCCGCGTCCTCGAGCTCGGCGGCGAGACCGGCACCGAGCGCACCCCTCGCGTTTACCCTGGAACTTACATAGAATACGTGCAGGCACTGGGACATGAAGCCCCAGGTATCTATTCATGACGCCCATTTTCCTCCTGCTCCTCGCCGCCCAGTCCGCCCCGCCAGAGCTCGACCGCTACTGCTCCGGCTGCCACAACGCAAAGCTCAAAACCGCCGGCCTCGACATACAGTCGATCGATTTCACCATCCACTCCGCTCAAGCCGAAAAAGTCGTCCGCCGCCTCGCCGCCCGCCAAATGCCCCCCGCCGGGCTTCCCCGTCCAAACGAAGCCACTTACAAAATCCTCGCCACAACCCTCGCCGCTACCCAGGACAGGGCCGCACAAAGCAAACCCAATCCCGGCCGCACCGACACCTTCCGCCGCCTCACCCGCACCGAATATCAGAACGCCATCCGCGACATCCTTGCGATCGATCTCGACGTCTCAACCCTCCTCCCCGCCGACGAGTCCAGCCACGGCTTCGACAATGTAACTGTCGGCGACCTCTCGCCCACCCTGCTCGAGCGCTACCTCGGTGCCGCCCGCAAGGTCAGCCGCCTCGCCATCGGCACTGGCATCCGCGCCCCCGGCGGCGACACCTTCATGCTGCCTCCCGATCTCACCCAGGAGGACCACTTCGACAAGCTCCCCATCGGTACCCGCGGCGGCATGGTCGTTAACTACACCTTCCCCGTCGACGCCGACTACGACATCGCCGTTCGTCTCACCCGCGATCGCAATGAACACGTCGAAGGTCTCTATGAACCCCACGAGGTCGAAATCCTCGTCGACGGAGAACGAATCAAGCTCTTCACCGTCGTCCCGCCCAAAAGTTCCGATCACAGCGCCGTCGACAAAGACCTCATCCTACGCATCCCCCTCAAGGCCGGCCCTCACGTGGTCGCAGCCTCCTTCCCCAAGAAATCGACACCACTGCTCGAAACCGAACGCCAGCCCTACCCCGCACACTTCAACATGGATCGCCACCCCCGCATTCAGCCCGGCATCTACACCGTCTCCGTCCAAGGTCCTTACAATCCCCGTGGCCCCGGCGACACGCCTAGCCGCCGCCGTTTGTTCGTCTGCCAGACCCAGGACGACGCCTGCGCCAAACGCATCTTCGCCAATCTCGCCCGCCACGCCTACCGCCGCACGGTCAAGGACGAAGACCTCGCCGCGCCGCTCCGTTTCTATCGCGAAAGCAAAGCCAAATCCAGCTTCGATGAGTCCATCGAGATGGGCGTCCGCGCCGTCCTCGTCAGTCCGGAATTCCTCTTCCGCGTCGAGCGAGACCCCGCCGGAGTTGCCGCCAAAACTCCCTACCGCGTCAGCGACATCGAGCTCGCCTCGCGCCTCTCCTTCTTTCTCTGGAGCAGCGTACCCGATGACGAACTCCTGACCCTGGCCGAGCGAAACACCCTCCACACACCGGCCACTCTGCAACGCCAAACCCGCCGCATGCTCGCCGACTCGCGCTCCAAAGCCATGGTCAACAACTTCGCCGACCAGTGGCTCTACCTTCGAAACGTCGACGCCTTCAAACCCGACATGCGCCTCTTCGCCGACTTTGACGACAATCTCCGCCAAGCCTTCCGCCGCGAGACCGAACTCTTCGTCGAGCACATCATGCGCGAAGACAAACCCATTACAGAGCTGCTCCAGGCAAACTACACCTTCGTCAACGAGCGCCTCGCCAAGCACTACGGCATCCCCAACATTTACGGTGGCCGCTTTCGCCGCGTCGACTTCGGTGCGGACCGCACCCGCGGCGGCCTCCTGCGTCAAGGTAGCCTCCTCATGGTCACCTCATATCCGACGCGCACCTCGCCCGTCATCCGCGGCAAGTGGGTTCTCGATAACATCCTCGGCATCCCCCCGCCGCCCCCGCCCGCCAACATCCCCGCGCTCAAAGAGACCGCCGTCATCGGTGCCAATCTCCCCATGCGCCAGCGTCTCGCCGAGCATCGTGCCAACCCCGCCTGCGCTGGCTGTCACACCCTGATGGACCCAATCGGTTTCGCCCTTGAAAACTACGACGCCGTCGGCCGCATCCGCCTCGAACACACCGACGTCTCCGGTGGCCTCTATGATGGCTCCAAGTTCGATGGCATCGAAGGTCTGGAGCGCGCGCTCCTCGCCCGCCCAGAGCTCTTCGCAACCACCTTCACCGAAAAGCTGCTCACCTACGCTCTCGGTCGTGGCGTCGAATACACCGACGCCCCCGCAATCCGCGCCATCGTCAA
>JANXUM010000499.1 GCA_025356215.1 Bryobacter sp.
CTTTTCCGCCTTGTTGGCGGTGAAGGGCTTGGGGAGGGAGTAGCTTTCGCGGAAGCGGGCGCGGAACACGTCGCCGCGGACCATCATCTGGTAGCCGCCCATGTGGACGCCGTTGGGGTTGGGGCTGGGGTCGGGGGCGTCGTTCGGATAGACATCGATCAGCTTGACGATGACGTCGGCGTCGGTTCCCGTTGTCGAGAAGAAGATGCTGGGCGTGACTGGCCCGGCGAGGACCACGTCTGCTTCCAACTCGTCGGTCATGTAGATCAGGACGTCGGGGCGTGTGGAGGCATGGCGTTGGTCCATGACCATGTGTTCGCGGGTCATGCGCGTTGAGAGTTGCGGAATGTAGGGGACGGGCTTTGCGGGGTCGCTCGGATATTCGTCGAATTCATTGGCGGCTGCGGGGGTGAAGCTGAGCTTGCCGTTGGATTGGAAGTAGAGCGACTTCTTTTGAGCGGCAGGCGGGGGCCAGGCGTCATAACGGCGCCAGACATTGGAACCGGATTCGAACATGAGGGCTTTGGGGAGCTTGGGATCGGGACCGTCCTTGAGGATGAACTTGAAGTAGGGGAGTTCGACATTTTCCTGGTACCACTTGCTGGTTTTGGCGTTGAAAGAAATGTCCCCGAGCGTATCGCCGTCGCTGCGCGCCCAACCGCCGTGGAACCAGGGGCCCATGACGATGCGATTTCCGTTGGCAAAGCCGTTTGCTTCCACGTTCTTGAAAACTTGCTGAGCGCCGAAGAGGTTTTCAGCGTCATAGAAGCCGCCGATGGTGAGGACGGCGGGCTGGATGTTTTTGAGGTGGGGACGGAGGTTGCGCGATTGCCAGAAATCGTCGTAGTTGGGGTGCTTCATGATGTCGGTCCAGAATTGGACGTTGTTTTTCATGTAGCGTTCATTGGCGTTGTACAGCGGCCCCATGTCGAGGAAGAATTTGTAGCCATCGGGTGTTTTGTGCTCGAAGGCTTTGCGATCGGGGAGGGTGGGCTCTGGGCGGGGCGTACCGAAGGAGTAGAGGAAGTTGAAGGCGTGAGGCAGATAGAGAGCGCCATTGTGGTGGAAGTCGTCGCCGACGAACCAATCGGTGATGGGGGCCTGGGGGCTGGCGAGCTTGAGCGCGGGGTGGGCGTCGATCATGCCGGCGGCAGTATAGAAGCCGGGGTAGGAAATGCCCCAGGTGCCCACGCGACCGTTGTTGTTGGGGAGATTTTTGATAAGCCAGTCGACGGTGTCGTAGGTGTCGGTGGATTCGTCAACGGCGAGCGTGCCGGCCTTCTTGACGAGGTGGGGCGTCATATTGATGAATTCGCCCTCGCTCATATTTTTGCCGCGCACGTCCTGATAGACGACGATGAAGGCGTCTTTGCCAAACAAGGGCGAAGGGCCGAGATCGGCTTTGTACTGGTCGACACCGTAGGGGGCGACGCTGTAGGGGGTGCGGCTGAGAAGAATCGGAAATTTCTTTGTCGTGTCTTTGGGGAGGTAGACGCTGGTAAAGAGACGTTTGCCGTCGCGCATGGGGACGCGGTACTCGTACTTTGTGTAATTGGCTTTAACGTATTCAAGGCCTTGGGCGAGGACCGGGATCGAGCAGGTGAGAAGGAGCGAGATCAGACGCATTTACTTGCCTGTTATTATCGCGTCTCTTTTCGTCGATGGGATCATTGGGTATGTGCATCAGTTTGATTGTGGCGGCGGTGTTGCTGGCGCAAGCGCCGCCATTGGACCGGGCGCGCTTGGCGAGCCAGGCCCAGTCGATGGCCGAGCAATTGCCGAACTTGATTGCGACCGAGGTATTGAAACAAAAGTCGATCAGCTATTCGACGCGGATGCGGATTCGGATAGGCGAGGCGGCGCTGCGGCCGATTGCGCCGAAGATACGGGAGCGCGAAATCGTGTCGGAGTTGGGCTACGCGTTGCGCGGCAAGGAGAAGCCGGTTTGGTTTGAGCTGCGCAAGGTGATCTCGGTGGACGGCAAACAGGTAACGGCCCCGAAAGCGGCGCGGGAGCGGCTAGCGTTTGGATTGAAAAGCGACGACGAGCGGGCGAGGCTGAAGATGCTGGAGGAGTTCACCAAGTATGGGTTGGATGGGATCGCGACCGACTATGGGCTGTCGCTGCTGATGTTTCGCTTTGGGGACATCGACAAGTTGCAATTTGAAGAACGTGAGTCGGAGTTTGTGGGGGCGGACCGGGTGCGGGTGATTGGGTTCCGGGCGCTGGACAGCGAGATGGCGGTGACTGTCTTTGACGGAAACAACGCAGTGCGCCAGCCTGTTCGCGGCACCTTGTGGCTGCGCGAGGCCGATCTGCGCCCAGTGCGGATTCAAGTACTGTCGACACTGATTCAGAACAAAATGGAGATCGCCGATGAGGGGGTTGTTGAGTATGTTCGATCAAAATTTGGCTGTGTGGTGCCGGCGAGCGTAGCGTACACGCGGAAGGTGAACGGGACGCTGGCTGTGGAGACCAAGTACCGGTATGAGGGCTTTCAAAAATTTGGCTCCGAAGCCGAGTTGAAGGTGACGCCGTGACGTTTATCTACCTGCATGGGTTTGCCTCGTCGCCCGCGTCGCGCAAGGCGCAATTCTTTGCGGGCAAGCTGCGCGAGCGCGGAGTCGAGGTTCAAGTGCCGCATTTGGAGGCGGACGGGTTTCGGGATTTGACGGTGACGGGGCAGTTGAGAGCAATTGAAGAGTGCGCGCGCGGACAGTCGGTGCGGCTGATTGGGTCGAGCATGGGCGGATATCTGGCGGCGCTGTATGCTTCGCTGCATCCCGAGACGGAGCGGTTGGTTTTGCTGGCTCCGGCGTTTGGGTTTGCTTCGCGATGGCGGCTGCGATTGGGCGAGGAGAAGTTTAAGGAATGGCGGGAGCGCGGATTGATCGAGATGATGCACTACGGCACGGGCAAGCCGGAGGCGATTGGCTTTGGTTTGATTGAGGATGGGATGCGGTATCCGGCCGAGCCGGACTTTGCGCAACCGGCGCTGATCTTTCATGGCAACGGCGACGAAGTGGTACCGGTGTCGTTTAGCGAGGAGTTTGTGAGGACGCGGCCGAACGCGCAACTGACAACGATGGCGTCGGGCCATGAGCTGACGGAAGTGATGGAGGAGATCTGGGCGCGCAGTGAGGAATTCCTGTTATCACAGTGAAAATTGCGCACATGCTACGATGAAAGCAAATCCGGTAGTACTTCCAAATTCCATAGATCGCTTTGCAACCGAAGAGCCTGTTTGAACGTCTTCTAGACAGCGCAGAGTCGATGGTTGGCTTGAGGAGAATTTGGTGAGTACATCGACACTAGAACGGGCAGAAGAACACGTGATATCCACGGAAGAGCAAAAACCGGTCTCAAGCCCAGAGGACGATCTGGCAAAGACGCTCTCGGGCACAGAGGAGCCGAACGTCTTCGTATCGTTGTGGCAAGGGCTGCAAGACACTTTCAATCCCAAAAAGCTTCCGCCGCTTGAGGTGACCTCGCGGCCAGTACCGGTCAAAGATATTTGGGGGCAGTCTGCGGGGAACGAGTCGCGCAGCGCGATGGGTTCGTTTGCGATCCACGGCACCATCATTGCTTTATTGATCTTTTTGTCGACGAGCAAAGAAGTCCAAAAGGTTGTGCGGGACGCCATGCCGCTGGCCGATCCTTTGTCGGCGTATGTACCGAAAGTGATTCAGAAAAAACAGACAATGGGTGGTGGCGGCGGCGGTGGTGCGCGAGATATCACGCCTCCGAGCAAGGGCAAGTTGCCGAAGATTGCGCCGAAGCAGTTTGTACCCCCGCAGTTGCAGAAGGTGGAGAACCCGAAGCTGGTCATGGAGGCGACGATCATCGCGCAGCCCGACAGCTTGCCGAAGGTGAACTTACCGATGCTGGGAGACCCGCTGAGCGGCTTGAGCGCTCCGTCGCAGGGTCCGGGATCGGGGGGATTCGGTAGCGGCAAGGGTGGCGGCGTGGGTTCGGGCAGCGGCGCGGGCTTCGGGCCCGGCTCCGGCGGCGGGACGGGTGGCGGGGCTTATAGGGTTGGTGGCGGTGTTTCTCCTCCGTCAGTGCTTTTCAAGGTCGAACCCGAATACTCTGAGGAAGCGCGCAAGGCGAAGTTCCAAGGCACGGTCATCCTGGCGATCATCGTTGACCCGAATGGGCAAGCACGCGACATTCGCGTCGTTCGGCCTCTCGGATTGGGCTTGGACGAAAAGGCGATCGAAGCGGTTCGCAAGTGGCGATTTAAGGCTGGGCAGAAGGACGGAGCGGCGGTGCCCGTTCAGGCGACAGTGGAAGTTAACTTCCGGCTACTGTAGAGGTGCCTTCCATCGCCAACTTCCGTAAGTACTCAAAGCTGAAGATGCCGCTGGAATGCCCGTCATTCCATTCGATCTTCACGGCGTAATTCCCTACTCCTTCGCAGGCCAGCATCTTCAGCGCGGGCTTGAACATCTGGAACGGGTTGGGGTTCTGATAATCGGTCTTTTGGGGCGGGGTACCGTGCGAGCCGGTGCAAACGGCACACGGACAGTTATCGCGCAGGTAGGCAAGACTGAAATGCGATTGCAGCCCATCCTTCCAATCAATGTCGATGCCTTTCGACTTGGAGACTGCGATATGTTCCGGTTCCTGTAGACTCATAACTTCCATTCTGTTCACGACTTGCGTTCGATATCCCTAACTCCAGGGATGCGCCGTAAGGCGGTGATGATTTTTTCCAGTTGCCGCTTGTCGCGGACTTCAATCTTCATGTCTACGACCGCGCCCTCACCGTCGCGCTCAAAGTCACCGCGGGCCTCGAGCGAGCGTATGTTGGAGTTCTCCGCAAAAAGTACCTGAGTGAATTGGGCGAGCATGCCGGGGCGATCATCGGTGGCGATGGAGATTTGGACGTCGAAGCTCTCGACGCCGGCCTTGGCCCATTCGACGTCAATCTTACGTTCGACCTCGTAGAGGAGATTCTGGACGTTGGTGCAACTGACGCTGTGGACTGAAACGCCTTTGCCTCTGGTGATGTAGCCGACGATAGCTTCACCGGGGATGGGGTTGCAGCAGGGGGCGCGGTAGATGAGCACATCGTTGAGACCCTTGACTCGCAGGGCGATGTTCTTTGCGTCTTTATCGAGGAGGTTGACCGGGGGAGTGGCGGCCTGCTCCTGAGCTTTGGCTTCCTCAAGAGCGACCCGTTCGGGAGAGAAGCGGACGAGGATCGGGCGGGCTTCGATCTTGCCGTATCCGAGCTGTGCGTAGATGTCTTCGAACTTGACTACGCCATAGTCGTCGAGTAGCTGCTTGACGATTTCGGGATCCAGCTTTGAGATGGAGACGCCGAGGCGGCGCGCTTCTTTTTCGAAATATTTCTCGCCGATCTCAATCGCCTTGGATCGCTCGGTGGCGTTGATGATCTGCTTGATCTTGTTCTTCGCCTTGGAGGTTTTGACGAAGCTGAGCCAGTCCTTGCTGGGCATGTGGCCTGGCTGAGTGAGGACCTCGGCGACGTCGCCATTGCGCAGGGCGTATTTGAGCGGCACGATGCGATTGTTGACCTTGGCACCGACGCAGGCGTTGCCGACATCGCTGTGAATGGCGTAGGCAAAGTCGATTGGGGTTGAATCGCGGGGAAGCACAACGACTTTACCCTTGGGCGTAAAAACGTAGACTTCGTCTGAGTAGAGATCCACCTTGAGAGTGGACATGAACTCGCCGGGGTCGCGCATTTCCTGCTGCCACTCGACAAGCTGACGCATCCACTTGACGTACTGCTCCTCTTCGCTCTTGCCGCGGCGGCCTTCTTTATATTTCCAGTGGGCGGCGACGCCTTCCTCGGCGAGGCGGTGCATTTCTTCGGTGCGGATCTGCACTTCAAAAGCTTGACCGCCGGGGCCCATCACGCTGGTGTGCAAGCTCTGGTAGCCGTTCTGGCGGGGCATGGCGATGAAATCTTTGATGCGTCCCGGGATCGGCGGCCACTCGTTGTGGATGACGCCAAGGGCGGCGTAGGTGTTCTTGAGCGAATCGGTAATGATGCGCAGGGCGAGCAGATCGTAAACCTGCTCAATGGGAATCTTTTGCTTTTTGAGCTTGAGATAGACGGAGTACGGGCGCTTGAGACGGCCCTCGACGCGGGAGGGAATGCCCTCGCGGGCGAGTTTCTGCTCGACGCTCTTGCGGATCGTGTCGAGGAATTCCTGAGAGGCTTTGCGCTTGTTCTCGATCTGCTCAACGATCTCGCGGTGAGCGTCGGGATCGATGGCGCGGAAGGCAAGATCTTCGAGTTCGGAGCGTACTTTGCCCATGCCGAGACGATGTGCAATGGGCGAGTAAATGTCGAGGGTCTCTTGGCCGATGCGGGTTTGCTTCTCGCGCGAGAGGCTGCCGATGGTGCGGAGATTGTGAAGGCGATCGCTGAGCTTGACGAGAATGACTCGGATGTCACTGACCATAGCCAGCAGCATCTTGCGGACGCTCTCCGCCTGTTGCTCTTCGCGCGAGTAAAGCTGAATCTTGCCGAGCTTGGTGACGCCATCGACGCAAATGGCGACCTCGTTGCCGAAGCGTTTGCGGATTTCGTCGATGGAGGTACCGGTGTCTTCGACGACATCGTGGAGGAGCGCGGTTTCAACGCAGACTAGATCCATCTGCATGTCGACGAGGACCTGAGCGACGGCAATCGGGTGAAAGATGTAGGGCTCGCCGCTTTGGCGAGTTTGGGTGCTGTGGCGATCGCGGGCAAACTCGAAGGCGGCTCGGATTTTGGCAAGGTCTTCCTTAGGGCGATTTGAGGCAAAGCTCTGCTCCAGTTGGGCGTAGCGCTGCTCAATCAATGCCTCGGTAGACAATTGGGCGGTGGGCGGAAGGGGCGGAGTTACTTTGCTTTCCAAACGCTAAGGGTGCTCTTCATTCAATTATTTCGTTAGAAGGCCGATGCGGTCAATTCCGGCGGGCTTTCCAGAAGAATTGTTGTTTGCGATGCCCGTTTGGCCACCGCCAATAGAAAGAAGTGGCGGCCCATGGAGAAGG
>JANXUM010000530.1 GCA_025356215.1 Bryobacter sp.
CCAGGATCGCGATCTTGGCTGTCTGGGCGGAGAGGGAAAAGGCGATCAAGAGGGCGGCGATCCCGATATAATTCATAGTGATGAAGACTTCGATTTTGATGGCGCTCACAAGCGCTTGTTCGTTACTGATGCTCGCACAGACGCCGCCCGTTGCTCCCGCCAAGAAGGCGGCACCGGCGGTTGCTCCGGCTAAGAAGGCGGCCGCGCCGGTGGCCAAGAAAGCCGCAGAGCCCCCACCGCCGCCGCGCCCGGACGGGCTGTATGTGACGCTGGACATCACTCATGGCGGAAAGCCGGTGGGAAAAATCGTCGGTAAGTTCTACGAGAAAGAGAGCCCGGTGACGGTGCGCAATTTTGTCGATCTGGCCATGGGCAAGAAGGCTTGGCTGAACCCGAAGACGAACAAGAGGGCGATGGCACCGCTTTATAACGGGCTGACCTTTCATCGCGTGATTCCTGGCTTTATGATTCAGGGCGGGGACCCGCTGGGGAATGGAACGGGAGGGACGGACTCGATCGTCGATGAAAATCATCCGGCGCTGATGTTCGACAAGCCCGGCGTGTTTGCGATGGCGAATACGGGTGCGCCGCGCACGGGGTCTTGCCAGTTCTTCATCACCGACGGGACGCCGGCGCATTTGAATGGACGGCATCCGATCTTCGCTCAGGTGATTGAGGGGCAGGACCTTGTGGCGTCGCTGGCGCGAGTGCCGCGCGGGCAGGCCGATCGGCCGAATGAGCCGGTGGTGATGCAGAAGGTGACGATTACAAGGTATCCGCTGGGTCAGCCGATTTGGCCGGGGGCGGTGGGGGTGAAGACCGCGCCGAAGACTGGGACGCCGGTAGCGCCAAAGACTGGCGTCCCGAAGACCGCGCCGGTCACACCCAAGAAGACGGCCTAGTTCTTGGCATAGACGGCTGAGTGCAATCGCCGATCGGACGCCTGGAGGTCCGGTGTCACACACAGGTGGAAAGAAACAGGCTCAGAAAATCGGTTCCTTAGTCTTAAACGGGCTACCAGCGCCGGGCGGTCGCAGTTCGGGTTGTCCCGACGATTTCGCTGGTTGGGGCTGGCCGCTAACGCTGACGGCCAGCTTGATCGACTTGAGGAGTTAGCCGCGGCGTTATAATCCAGACATGGCCATCGATGTGCTCATTCCGGTGTCAGAGTATCTTGGGCAGACCTATGACCCGGACCGCGAATACATTGAAGGTATTATCCAGGAGCGCAATGTGGGTGAAATCAACCATAGCGACGCGCAGTCAGCTTTGAACGCTTACATCCGTTTTGAGTTTCCCGGATTCTGGTGCGGCGTTGAAGTTCGCGTGCAAGTCAAGGCCGACCGTTATCGCATTCCCGATGTAACGGTTGTGCGGGGCGGAAAGCCAACTGGACGGATCATTTGTGCGCCTCCAGAGCTTGCGATTGAGATCTTGTCTCCCGATGACCGGGCTGGCGACGTCCAAGACAAGATCGACGATTACCTTGGCTTTGGCGTGGGTTGTGTCTGGGTCATTCGGCCAGAGACGGGGCGGGCCTGGATGCACGATCGCGAGGGCTCGCACGAGCCTAAAGACGGAGTGCTGCGGAACGCCGCAGGCGATATCGCGGTGCCGCTGAGCGCGATCTTTAGGGATTAGCCATCATTCTCTTACGAGCGCCGGAGCTGTCTTTGAGAGGCGGCGTCGATGAGGCCGCTGAGGCATACCTCGGCTTTCTAATCTGCCTGGGCCGGGCACGATGTATTGCATTTCGACGGGACTGACGCGCAGGTCCGTCCGGCGCCGGTGACTCCCAGTAAAACAGCCTAGTGCTTGGCGAAAACGGTTGAGCGGCCCTCGTTGTCGAAGAGAAGCGTAGCGTAGGTGTCCGCCGTGGGGCCTTCCATTCCGGGTGAGCCCATGGGCATGCCGGGCACGGCCAAGCCCTTTCCAACCGGCTTTTCTTTCAGCAGACGCTTGATGTCGGCGGCGGGGACGTGTCCTTCGATCGAGTAGCCCGCGACCACGCCGGTGTGGCAGGAGGCCAGCTTTTCGGGTACGCCGAACTTTTGGCGGTATACGCCAGTGTCGGGGACGACTTCGACTTTGACCGCAAAGCCGTTGGCCTTCAAGTGCTCCACCCATTTACCGCAGCAGCCGCAGGTGGCCGTTTTATAGACCGTCATCGCGGGGCCCGTGGGGGCGGCGGGGAGGGCCAGGGCAAGCAGGGAACAGAGGAAAGTGCGGCGCATGATCCTATTGTAGGGGAAAGAATGAGGTTGAATGCCCGGCGTCCAAATTGCTACGGTTCTGGTGTGGACGATATCGCTGATCAGCATCCTTTGTATGCTTTTGCGCCCACGCGGGATTGCGGAAGCATACTGGATTTGCGGTGGGGCGAGCCTCTTGGTCGCGGCTCGGTTGATCTCAGTACGCGAAGCCGCGCTAGCGTCATATAAGGGCTTGGATGTCTATTTATTCCTCGCCGGAATGATGATTCTGTCAGAGCTTGCGCGGGAAGAGCAGGTCTTTGAGTGGGTGGCCGAGGTTGCTGTGCGGCACTCGAAAAGATCGCCAGGGCGGCTGTTGATTCTGGTCTATCTCATTGGAAGCGTTGTGACCGCGTTGCTCTCGAACGATGCGACAGCGGTGGTGCTGACTCCTGCGGTGCTGGCGG
The DNA here is from genome assembly GCA_025356215.1 of Bryobacter sp. Classification (GTDB taxonomy): domain Bacteria; phylum Acidobacteriota; class Terriglobia; order Bryobacterales; family Bryobacteraceae; genus Bryobacter. Next base: position 2,660 of record JANXUM010000530.1, read on the forward strand.
CGGTGCGCCGGGCGAAAGTGGATCCGAAGCCGCACTTACTGGCTTGTGCGCTGGTTGCGAACGCGGCCAGTTTTGTTCTGCCGATCTCGAATCCGGCCAACTTAGTCGTGTTCGACCACAATATTCCACCGCTCGGAGGGTGGCTAGGGATATTCTTTGTTCCCTCGATTGCGTCGGTGTTCATCACCTTTTTGTGCCTGCGCTTTCTGTCGCGCAAGCAACTGCGTGGTGAAATTCAGGGCGAGCCGTCGCCGATCTCACTGTCGACGGATGGGAAAGTTGCGATTGCGGGTTTAGTTCTGGCGGCCGCCGCTTTGATGATTTCGTCGGCGCTGGGGCTTTCCCTTGGCGCCCCCACCTGCGGCGCCGCTGTCGTTGCGATGGCTGTGGTGGCTTGGCGAGATCGCACAATTCCGTTGAGAGTTGCCAAGGGAGTGTCGTGGGCCATCCTACCGCTGGTTGCCGGACTGTTTGTGATTGTCGAAGCGTTGCAAGATCATGGATTGCTTTGGGGTGGCATGGCTGGGATGCGGGCACTTGCGCAGAGCTCCACCGGAGTGGCGAAGGTAGCGGCGGCCTTTGTTGTGGCGTTGCTGTCGAACGTCATGAATAACTTGCCCGTGGGGCTGATGAGCGGTGCCGCCATTCGCCACGCGCCGGAATCCAGCGCGGTTGCACACGCAATTTTGATTGGAGTGGATCTGGGGCCGAACCTGAGCGTGACGGGATCGCTTGCGACGATTCTGTGGCTGATTGCCTTACGCCGCGAGAAAGTGGAGATCACGGCTTGGGACTTTTTCAAAGTTGGAATCGTGGC
>JANXUM010000550.1 GCA_025356215.1 Bryobacter sp.
TCGAGCACGCCGTTGACGATGAGGCCCACCTCCTCGTCAACGGCGAGCTCAACGAGCGGCACCTCTGCCACAGCCCGCAGGAGCGGCTCTACATGCATGGCCGCTGGCAGTTCGGCCTTGAGCCGGAGATCGGCGGTAAGGCGGAATTCAAGCGCTTCGAGGAGATCGTGCAGGGGCTGCATGCCTCGGGCAACTGGACCATCCCTCACGCCCTCGGCAAGGTCGACCTCAAGCTGGAGGCCATGCCGTTTACCGAGTGGCTGAAGGCCAATCGCTTCTCGTCGCCCGAACTGATGTGGTACCTGGACTACTCGACCCGGGACGACTACGGCTGCGCTCTCGCCGACACCAGCGCTTGGGCCGGGTTGCACTACTTTGCGGCGCGGGACCACGACGACAAGGGCCCGTTCACTTGGCCGGAGGGCAACGGCTGGCTGATGAAGCACCTGCGCTCCAAGTCGCCCATCCAGACGCAAGAGCCGGTCTACGCGGTCCGGCGGCTGGATCGCGGCTGGCAGGTGCTAACTCCCAAGGCAGCCTATCAGGCGCAGGCGGTCATCTGGGCCGCGCCGTCCTTTCTGGCCAGCTACATTGTCGAGGGCGCGCCCAGGGCCGAGGGCTACACCTATTCCCCGTGGGTGACGGCCAACCTGACGCTGGACCGCTTGCCGAGGGGCGAGACGGCCTGGGACAACGTCATCTACGGCTCGCCAACGCTGGGCTATGTGGTGGCGACGCACCAGAGCGTGGCGCGGCATCGCGAAGAGAGCGTCTGGACCTGGTACTACGCCCTCGCCGAGAAGACCCCGGCGGTCGCACGGCAAATGATGCTGGACAAGCCCTGGACCTACTGGCGCGACACGGCGCTGGCGGACTTGGCGCGGCCGCATCCGGACATTGCCGATTGCGTCTCGCGGATCGACGTCTTTCGCAATGGGCACGCGATGATCCGGCCCACGCCTGGCTTCCTGCAACGGCCGAAGGCGCGGCTTGCGGATGGGCTCTTCTATGCGCACTCGGATCTAAGCGGCATCTCGATCTTCGAGGAGGCGCAGTACCGGGGCGTAGAGGCGGCTAAGGCCGCGCTGCGGCGTCTCGGCGGCGGAGCAAGAGCTTAGCGATGAGGACGACCAGGATGGCGCTGGCGACCTGAAGGCTGTAGTTAAATACAGGCTCTAGCCCCAAGTCGTGGAGAATGAGCTCCGCGCCGACCCGGCCGAGGACAGCAGATCCGACGATGGCGATCCAGGGATAGCGATCCATCAGAGACGACAGGACGCTGCTGGCACCGACAACGAGCGGAATGCTGAGGCCAAGGCCAAAGACCAAGAGCCAGATGTTGCCCTTGGAGGCGCCCGCGACGGCGAGGACGTTGTCGAGGGACATGGTGATGTCGGCAACCAGGATCATCCACATGGCATGCCAGATCCCGACGGCCTGCTTATGGCCGCCCTCTTCGGGTGTCGAATCCATCAGCACCTTGACGGCGATCCAGAGGATCAGCAACCCGCCAACCAGTTTGAGGTAGGGCAGGTTCAACATCTGGGCGACGAAAAAGGTAAGGACAATGCGCAGTACCACGGCCAGCCCGGCCCCGAGCGCGATGCCCATTCGGCGCTGGGATGGTTCTAGCGAGCGCACAGCCATCGCGATCACGACTGCGTTGTCGCCCGCAAGGACGATGTCGCTGACAACGATGTTGAAGACGGCAAAGAGATAGTTAGGGTCTATTCTTGGGCCTCCTTCCATTCTTCGTACCAGGCCATCTGGATGGCTTCAAGCTTGGGCTCGTTGGACTTGAGGGGATCGTCGGCGAAGCCGGGCAACTCGATGACCAACTTGTGCAGGTCGGTGAAGCGGACCGCGAGGGGATCTGTATCGGGGTGGGCTTCAGAGAGTTCGATGCCGATGTCTTCGGCCATTTCCCAGGTGAGCTTGACGGTCATATCTTGGTTCCCTTCAGAGCGCCGCGCACGGCTGTGTTCATCATATTCTCAGCGAGGGTGAGCGAGGCCTTGTCGAGCTTTTCCATGTAGGTATGGATGAGGCGGTGGTCGTCGCTGTGATAGGCGAGGAGGAGTTCGTTGTGGGCGAGGTGGATGGCCTGCTTGTCGTCGGCGGGCAGGTTGGCCCAGGCTTCGTTGAGCTTGGCGCTCTCAAGGGCGGCGATGATGCGGTCAGCCTCTACGCGGGCCTCGCGAACTTGGCGCTCGCGGATATCGGCTTCGGCGTTGACGAGGGAGCTGAGGATCATCGCCTCGACCTGCTCGTCGGTGAGGCCATAGCTGGGCTTGACCTCGACGCTTTGCTCTTTGCCGGTGCGGAGATCCTTGGCCGAGACGTTGAGGATGCCATTGGCGTCGATCAAGAACTTGACTTCGATGCGGGCGAGCCCGGCGGAGACGGGGTCGATGTCTTTGAGCTCGAAACGGGCGAGGCTACGGCAATCTTTCACAATCTCGCGTTCGCCCTGTAGAACGTGGATGAGGACGTTCTTCTGGCCATCGACGGCGGTGGTGAACTGCTCGGTCTCACTCGCTGGAATCGTGGAATTGCGATGGATGAGCTTGCTGACGACGCCGCCCATGGTTTCGATGCCGAGGGAGAGGGGCGTGACGTCGAGGAGCAGAGTGTCTTTGACTTCGCCCGAGAGAATGCCGGCCTGGACGGCTGCGCCGAGGGCGACCACTTCGTCGGGGTTGAGCTCGGTATGGGGCTTGGCGCGGAAGAGGTGCTCGACGGTGCCGCGGACCAGCGGGATGCGCGTGGATCCGCCGACGAGGACGACCTCGTCGATGTCCTGGGCGGTGAGCTTGGCGTCTTTGAGGCACTGGACGCAAGGGCCGACGGTGCGCTCGACGATGGGGTTGATGAGGTGGTTGAACTGCTCGCGATCGATGGCGCGCTGGTAACCGTCAACCTCGATGGTGGCAGTGAGCTGGAAGCTGAGTTGCTCTTTGGCGGCGATGATTGCTTGGCGGAGGCGCTCCGGGTTTTCGCAATGGCCGCCCATGTCCTCAAGGGCGATGGCGACCAGCAGTTGGTCGATGTCGTCGCCGCCGAGGTGGGTATCGCCATTGGTGGCGAGGACCTCGAAGATGCCGTCCTGTAGCTTCAAGATTGAGATGTCGAAGGTGCCGCCGCCAAAGTCATAAACGGCGATGGTACCTTGCTTGCGCTTGTCGAGGCCATAGGCGAGGGCGGCGGCGGTGGGCTCGTTGACGAGGCGGAGGATGTCGAGACCGGCGATGCGACCGGCGTCTTTGGTGGCCTGGCGTTGGGCATCGTTGAAGTAGGCCGGGACGGTGACGACGGCCTTGGTGACTTCTTCACCGAAGAAGGCTTCGGCGTTGTTCTTGAGGGCGAGCAGGATGTGCGCGCCAGCCTCGGGCGGGGTGATAGTGCGCCCGCCGAGGGGCAAACCGGTGGCGGCTTGGTCCATGAAGCGTTTGGTTGAGTAGAGTGTGGTGCCGGGGTGAGTGGTGAGGCGGGCGCGGGCGGGTTCGCCGGCGACGATTGAGCCATTTTCAAGCAGCGAGACGATGCTGGGCACAATGCGCCCGCCCTCGGCGGTGGGAATGATGGCGGGACCGGTGAGATCCATGAAGGCGGCGAGACTGTTGGTTGTGCCTAGGTCGATGCCGATGATGCGGTCGGGTTTGGCCGAGTCGCCAAAGTCAATTTGAAAGGTACCCATGAACGTCCCTAAGGAGATTTTGAATGTAACGGCGGCGGTTGAGCAGGGCCCGAATGGGCTTAAGCGGCTCAGGGCCTGGATGCTGATCGTATTCGGCGAAGAGGCCATCGAGCTCGGCGCTGGACTTGGCAAGCATCGCCTCGAAATTGTCGCGGGCGGCGGAGAGCTGGGGGCGGGCGGATTCGTCGCCGGCCTTCAACTCTTCGAGCGCCATGTTCAGATCGAAGACTTCTTCGAGCAGTTCCGGAGGCACGTCCTTTGTGCCTTGGAGACCGATGTCGAAGCCATTCTCTTTGAGGATGTATTCAGCTCTCGCCAGGGGATCGCGCAGAGTGCGATAGGCGTCATTGAGCAGTGAACTCTCGATCAGTGCCGCGTCGCGGACCGACGCTTCGGCACGGGCGAAGCGATCGGGATGAAGCTGGCGACTGCGGGCGTAAAAAAGTTGTTGCAGCTCGTTTAGATCGAGCTGCAACTTAGGGTCAAGACCCAGGACGCGATAGTAATCCATCGGTCTAGGAGGAGAAAGAGGTTCCACAGCCGCAGCTTTTGCTGGCGTTGGGATTGATGAACTCAAAGCCGCTCTGCATGAGGCTTTCTTTGTAGTCGAGGATCATTCCTTTGAGGAAGATCATGCTCTTGGGGTCGACCCAGACTTTGACGTCGTCGTAGTCAAAGACGTGGTCGGTGAGACGAGGTTTGGTATCGAACTTGAACTGATAGCTAAGCCCCGAGCAGCCGCCGCCGAGGACGCCGAGGCGCAGACCGCCGGTGACGCCTTGTTTGGCGAAGGCCTGACGGATCTTGGCGATCGCCTTGGGCGTCACTTCAATCGTTTGTTCGGTAACTGTTTGCTCGGCAACTGGGGTCATACGAGAGCGGGCGCGGCGACAGCTTTCTTTTTGTAATCGGTGATGGCGGCCTTGATGGCGTCTTCGGCGAGCACAGAACAATGAACCTTGACGGGCGGCAGAGCGAGCTCTGTGACGATCTCGGTGTTCTTGATCTGCATGGCCTGATCGACAGTCTTGCCTTTGAGCCACTCGGTGGCGAGGCTGGAGCTGGCGATGGCGGAGCCGCAGCCGAAGGTCTTGAACTTGGCGTCTTCGATGATGCCAGAGATCGGGTCGACCTTGATTTGCAGTTTCATGACGTCGCCGCACTCGGGCGCGCCCACCATGCCGGTGCCGACGTTGGGGTCGGTCTTGTCCATGGAGCCCACGTTACGCGGGTTTGTGTAGTGATCTACGACTTTTTCGGAATATGCCATTTGAGTTCTCCTAAGATCTTAGTGCGCGGTCCATTCGACCTTCGAGAGGTCGACGCCATCCTTGAACATTTCCCACAGAGGTGACAGTTCGCGCAGCTTGTTCACCACTTCAATCATTTTGTTGCCGACGTAGTCGATCTCTTCGTCGGTGTTGAAGCGACCGATGCCGAAGCGGATCGAGGTATGAGCGAGGTCGTCGCCGAGGCCGAGGGCCTTGAGGACGTAGCTGGGCTCGAGGGTGGCCGAGGTGCAGGCGGAACCGGAGGACACAGCGATGTCGTTGATACCCATGAGGAGGCTTTCGCCCTCGACGTAGGCAAAGCTCATGTTGAGGTTGTGGGGTAGGCGGTGTTCCATGGTGCCGTTGATGTAGGTCTCTTCGAGCGAGCTCTCGAGTTTGGCTTTCAAGCGATCGCGCATGACGCGGTGCTTGGGCATTTCGACATCCATCAACTGATGGCAGAGCTCGGCGGCCTTGCCGAAGCCGACGATGCCGGGGACGTTGAGGGTGCCCGAGCGCATGCCGCGCTCATGGCCGCCGCCGTCCATCTGGGCGGAGATTTGGACACGGGGATTGCGGCGGCGGACGTAGAGCGCGCCGACACCTTTGGGGCCGTACATCTTGTGAGCGGTGAGGCTCATGATGTCGATGTTGTCCTTGAGGACATTGACCGGAATCTTGCCGACGGCCTGAACGCCATCGGTATGGAAGAGGACGCCCTTGTCTTTGCAGATCTTGCCGATTTCAGCCACTTGCTGGATGACGCCGATTTCGTTGTTGGCGTACATGATCGAGACGAGGATGGTCTTGTCGGTGATCGCGTCGCGCAGCATGTCGAGATCGACAAGGCCGGAGCCCTGGAGCGGAAGATAGGTGACGCGGTAGCCCTGCTTCTCGAGGTGCTTGCAGGTATCGAGAATGGCCTTGTGCTCGGTGGCGGCGGTGATGATGTGGTTGCCGCGCTCGGCATACATTTCGGCGACGCCTTTGATGGCGAGGTTGTTGGACTCGGTGGCACCACTGGTAAAGACGATCTCTTTGGAGTTGGCTCCGATGAGATTGGCGATTTGGGTGCGGGCGAGTTCGACACCTTCTTCAGCGACCCAGCCAAAGCTGTGGTTGCGGCTGGCGGCGTTGCCGAAGTACTCGGTGAAAAAAGGCAGCATCGTTTCGACGACGCGGGGATCGGTCTGCGTGGTTGCGTGGTTGTCGAGGTAGATTGGTAACTTCATAATTGGGTTCGTTCAGTTCATTTCTTAACTGGGCAGAATGTGAAGAATCGAGCCGGAACCCGGGATCGGGTTATGAGCGCCGGGAGGCGGGTTTCCTCCTCCACCGGGGATCGGATCGTCTTTGGTGAGAGCTTCTATCGAGATGCTATCGAGCAGCTTGAGGATGCTTTCATGTACTTTTCGCAGCGGTTCTTTGACGGTGCAACTGCCGGACTGGTCGCAGCGGTCGTGGGTGAAGCAGGAGGTAAGAATGACAGGGCCGTCGACGGCGCGGATGACCTCGAGAACGCTGATGTGGCGGGGGTCGCGAGCGATCTTGTAACCGCCGTTGGTGCCCTGGACGCTTTGGAGAAAGCCGGCCTTGCCGAGCTTCTGCAGAACCTTGGACAGGATCGGCAGGGGGATATGGTAGGCCTCGGCGATTTCTTTGGCGCTTGCGGCGCGGAGATGCTGCTCAGAACCGACGGGGAGGGCGAGATGGCGGAGGGCGATCAGGCTGTAATCGGCTTTCTTGGTGAGCTTGAGCATGGATTGCGGACTAAAACTGTCCTGTTTTGAGTGTACGCCCGGTTAGAGGGTGGCGTCAAGCGCCGTGGGACGTCCCTTTTCTAGTGCTTTGATCGAAGGCGATGAGCTCTTCTATCGTGAGAGCGAGGGGGTCGGTTGGTGAAGAAATGGGTTCGTCCGTGTCGTTTGACTGTTGCGCGTTGTGCAGGACTTCTCGGGAGCGTTTTTTGCCTTCGGGGGTGGCGAAGGTGAGGTAGTGGGCGAGGTAGCCGGGGGTTGTTTTCTGTTGGTTGGTTTTGCGGATATCGGCCAAAGGAAGCGAGCGGGGGATGGGGACTTCTTGCCCGTTGACGCAGTGCTGGGCCTGGATATCGTAGGAGGCCAAGCGGTCGCGCTGGAGCTCGCGGAGGCTTTTGAGGGCCTTGGCGGCGCGGCGCTCGAGCATCGCGCCGAGTTTGAGCATTCGCTCCATTTGGGAGAAGAATTTGGTGTTGGTGGGGTCGGCGAGCCAGAGATCTTCTGTAAGGGTTTCGTTGGCGCGGGCGCGGCGGGCCTGGAAGGTGGACCAGGCGTATTGCTGGAAGGCTTGCTCTTCGAGCTCGCCGTCGGGGAGGCATTCTCTTCTGAGGCTTCTGGCCAGGGTTTTGAAGGCTTGTTGTTCGGCGGGTTGGGCGGCGAAGAGGGTCTCTGGGCTGGCGGCGAGGCCGTGGGTGACAGAGTTGGCCGCGGCGGCTTTTTGGCCTTCTGGAGTGAGGGGGCCTGTCGAGTGCTTGGCGTTGGCGCGGTTGGCGAGAATTTGCTTTTCGGTTGTCATGATATTGGTTGTCCTTTGCTAGTTGAGATTGAGCGGCGAATCGAACGCCCTACGGAGGATTGCGTTAGCATTGGCGGGGGCGGAGATTGGGGGCCGGGGTTGGCAGGGATTCGGCTAAGTGGTTTGGATGGTGGGGTTTGGCAGGGGTGGAAAATAGTTGCTTTTTTTGTGGATGGGATTTTTTTGGGCCACGGATTCACACGGGTGAACACGGATTTTTGGGGTGAATCGTTCGTAAAAACGAGCTCGACTTGAATGCGGACCTGGAATTGAATTATGAGGAGGCGGTGGCGGAGGCCAGGCAGGAAACGGTGGATGGGTTACAGCAAGATCATTTTCAAGGGAGGCACGAGCTTATCGAAAGGCTGGAATCTCATCCAGCGCTTCTCGGAGGACATCGACATCTTCCTCGATCCGCTAGCCTTTGAGCCAGCACTCGGAAAGAACGGCATTGACCGGGAATTGAAGAAACTTCGGGATATCGTCGGCACCCATCCGGCCCTCACCTTCCTTGAAGCCGACAGCCAGACCATCGGCGGATTCGGACGTAATGACCGGTTCGCCTATACGCAACGCTTTGGCGGACCCGGCGAGGTGGCGAACCGCGTCCTGCTTGAAGCAGGCACGGCGAGCGGGCGAGAGCCGACCACTATCGTCCAGCTCAATTCTTACCTCGGGCAGTTCGTTCTCCAAAGAGGAGTTGCGATGGAAGTGGAGGACGTGGGACCGTTCCCGATGGCGCTTCTGCATTTCCGGCGGA
>JANXUM010000555.1 GCA_025356215.1 Bryobacter sp.
CCGCCGTGGCCGATGCCCGCATCATTCCCACCGATCAGATTCGCGTTCCCACGGCCGACGCCGCCGTCACACCGGTCAGCGAATTGGTCACGCAAGCCCTCGCCAATCGCCCCGAAATCGAGCAGACCAAGCTCAACCTCACGAATACCAAGATTGGCCTCCAGGGCTCCAAGAGCGCCCTGCTTCCCTCGCTCGACCTTACTGCCAGCGCCACCAACAATGGTTTGGCGGGTACGGCCAACAGCCTCGGCGCCATCAACCGTGCAGATCCCTTCTTCCTTGGCAACTACGGCACGGCCTTCAACCAATTGCTGCGCCGCAACTTCCCCGACTACAACGTCGGCTTCAGTCTCAACGTGCCCATCTTCAACCGCGCCGCCCGCGCCGACTACGCCAATGACACTCTCAAGCTCCGTCAGCAAGAGCTGCAAGAAGTTCGCCAAGTGAACTCGATTCGTCTCGAAATCACCAACGCGGTCATCGCCCTCCAGCAAGCTCGCGCCCGCCACGAGTCCTCAGTCAAAAGCCGCCGCCTCCAAGAGCAGACCCTTGAAGCCGAGCAGAAGAAGTACGCTCTCGGCAGTTCTACAACCTTCTTGGTCATCCAGGCCCAACGCGATCTGGCCACGGCTCAAGGTGTCGAAGTCAACGCGCTGGCAAATTACAGCCGCGCCCGCACGCAAATGGATGTCGCCTCCGGCCGCCTCCTCGAGATGAATTCCATCAGCCTCGAAGAAGCCACCAAGGGCACCGTCGCCCGCGCCCCGTCGCAACTGCCCTAGTCATCACGGGCCCTAGGTATTTTTTCCCTCCAATCTAGGGCCCTCGCTTTCCGCATTACCTATTGAAGCGACATTTCAATAGCACAATGCCCAAACCCAACTACCTCATCGTCCCCATCGCCCTTGGCACCGCCCTGCTCCTCCAGGCCCAGTCCAAAGACCCCGGCCCCGGCCAGATTCGATTCAATCCGAACCTCCCGCCCATGCTCCAGGGTGCCGCCGCCGTAGACGCCAGCCTCTTCCCGGTCGCCCTCCAAACCTTCCTGCAAGGCGTCTCAGTGGATGGCAACTTCGTCGGCCCCACCGGCCTCAAGTTCACCGGCGTCGGGCTCGGCCCCCGCTTTAATCATTTTGACTGCTCCAGTTGTCACCGCATCCCGTTCGCCGGCGGCGCCAGCTTCAGCGTCAACAGCCAGGCACTCCTCGCTGGCAGCGTCGGCACAGACTATGGCAACCAAGCCCCCGGCCAGGTAGCACCGCCCTTCCTCAAAAACGCCGGGCCCACCCTCGCCGCTCGCCTCAAGTACAAGGCCGACGGCACCCGCGACGGCTCGGTTCACCAGATCTGGACCATCGCCGGGCGTCCCGACGCCCCAGGCTGCCAGATCAAACAAACCGACTGGAACGCCGAACTCGCCAAGAACAACGTCGCCATCCGCATCACCACTCCCACCCTCGGCGCGGGACTGATCGAAGCCATCGCCGACGCCGCCATCGTCGCCGCCAAGAACGCAAACGCCTCCGCCAAAATCGCCCTCGGCATCCACGGCCACGAAAACCGCAACACCTTGGACGCCTCCATTTCTAAATTCGGCTGGAAAGCCCAAACCCGCACCTTGCGTGAGTTCAGCGCCGATGCTTACCTCAATGAAATGGGCGTTACCAACACCATGTTCATGACCGAGAACGATCCATCGGCCAACTGCAACTTCCACGCCGGCCTCGAAGACACTCCCGTTCCAACCCCCAACGGCCCGATGCTCCGCGTCGATCTGGTCTCCCATTTCATGCGCTTCCTCGCGCCGCCCACGCCCCAGCCGCTCAACGGCTCCAGCACCAATGGCCAAAACCTCTTCACCTCCACCGGTTGCGTCCAATGCCACACAACCGCGTTCACAACCCCCGCGAGCGCGACCCCAGCCGTTCTGGCCAACAAACAAGTCCGCCTCTATTCAGACCTCCTGGTCCACCGCATGGGATCCGGCCTCGCCGACGACATCATCCAAGGCCAAGCCGGTCCCGATGAATTCCGCACCGCGCCGCTTTGGGGCTTGGCCCAGCGCTTCTATCTGTTGCACGATGGCCGCACCGCCGACCTCAAGGCCGCAATCGCCGCCCACGCCAGCCCCGCCACCGCCAAGTTTCCCGCTTCTGAAGCCAATGCCGTCGTCGATAAGTGGAACTTACTCACCGAGTCGCAGAAACAGGACTTACTCAACTTCCTGCGTAGCC
>JANXUM010000582.1 GCA_025356215.1 Bryobacter sp.
GATTTCTGGCAGGATGGGATTGGGCGAGGCGGGGGCTGCGTTCCGATTGGCCGGGGAGGCTGGGGTATTGAAGGTTTTGCTGTCGCCTAGGGACTAAGGGGTTTACCCAGTCCAGGTACTAAGGTTTTCGTTTCTAAGGCAATTCCTAAAGTACTAATACACTTTGGACCGATTGTTCTATTGGAACCTTAGGGACCAATCCGTACGATTAAACCTAAGCATAAAACTATGAACTTTAGCGGGTACGAACTCCAAATCTTCGTCAGTGTCCTGATCGTCCTGGGCTGCGCTTTTGTGGCGCTGCTGGTGGATTACCTGAAGGGCAGCAATGAGAAGTTGCGCGAGAGCCATGTGGATTTGCTGGCGCGCCAAGACAGCGTCGTGAGCCGGGCGAGCGCGGACACTTCGATGCTGTTGAAGGCATTAGGCGAGCAGACGTCCGCCTTGCGGGCGATGATCAGCAGGCCGATTCATGTGACGGCGGTGGCGGCGCCAGCGGTGAGCGCGCCGGTATCGCTGGCGAATTTCCCGGTGACGAGTATTCCGACGCCTCGAAGAGAAGCCGTGGAGACGCCCGCGCCCGAGTTGGAAAAGGTGAAGGTTGCATTGATTCCGGAGACGCGGGTAGTGAATCCGGAGCCAGCGCCAATGCCTGCGGTCGAGCCTGTTGCTGCGCCTGTTTTTGCTGAGCCTGTTTTTGCCGCAGTTGCGGCTCCCGTTGAAGAGAAAGCGCAGCCGACAGAAGAAGTGCTGCCGCCCAATGTGATCCGCATCCGCTTGATGCCGGAAGTTGTGCGCCAGGAAGTCAAGGCTGAGGAGCCGGTGGCTGTGGAAGCGGTGGCTGTGGAAGCGGTGGCTGTGGAGGCAGTGGCTGTGGAAGCGCCGGTAGTCGCCGAAGTTGTGGTTGCCGAGGAAGTTGTCGCTGTAGCCGAAGAAGTCGCGGCCCCTGAAGTTGTCGCCCCTGAAGTTATCGTCGAAGCCGTCGCGGAAGTCGAAATCGCCGCGAATGCTGTTAGCGAAATCGAAGAAGCCGCTCCGTCCATCGCCTGGGAAGGCAGCATCGATTCCGAAGAGCTGCCCGAGCCGGTTGAGATTACCGCCGCTGTTGCCGAGCCCGTAGCCGAACCTGAGGCCGCGCCCGACGCCGAGCCGGACTTTGACCGCTTCCTGGACGACCTTGTCACCGAATTCGAATCGCAGCCCGACATCTATCAGGACCGGCCTTCGCCCGAAGTGCCATCAGACATGCCCATGTCCGAGCCGGAGCCCGTGCATTCTTATTCCTCAGAACCGTTGATGCCGGTTCTGCTGTTGCAGCCGGAGTCGGATTTCTCCGCCGGTGAGAGTTTTTCCTCAAATGTCGAGGAGTTGACCCCAAATCTGGATGTGCCTGTTGGGACGCATTCGCCTTCTGTTCTGGCGGCACTTCTGGAACGCAAGGAACTGCTGACCGGACTTGTGGTGTCTGTGGGAATCAATGAGTATGGCCAGATCAATGAGAATCTGGGGCGCAGCGCCGCCGAAGAGCTGTTGCGCAGCGTGGATAGCCTGATGGGATCGCTGGCGGGGGACGAGGGGTTCTGCACTCGTAAGACCGTCGACGAGTTTATTCTGATCTTCCCGAAGATTTCTGGACCGACGGCACAACGACGCTTGAGCGAATTGTCCGAGCGGCTTTGGGACTTCCAGTTGCGCAACCTTGGCACTTTTTCGGTGGTGTTCTCCTGGGGTGCGTCGGAGGCTCAACGTGAAGTCTTGAGTGAAGCCATCTCGTCGGCCAATGAACGTATGAGCGAGACGCAGACTAGTAGGAAGACCGTTTCGATGGACCGGAGCCGGCGGCGGCGGGCCACAGCTTAGGCCAAGTGGGCTAGGGTTTGAGTTTGGCTTCTGCCGCCTCTAGCTCGCGCGCCGCGTCCACATATTTTCCTTGTCCCATCAGCTCCCTGTAACGACGCAGGCGGTTGCGGATTTCTTCTATGCGGGGATCTTGGGTTCCGCGAGTTGTTACCGGCGTTGGGGAAGAAACAGGTGTGGCGGCAGGCACAGGCACTGGTGCCGGGGCTCCTCCTTCCAATTGTGAAAGGGCTTCGGCATAGGTGTTGCCGTAGCCGATTAGGTTCCCAAGGCCGACCGCGACTTTTTTCAGCTCTGGCATGGGCGCGTTGGTGGCTTGGATGTAGATCGGCTCGACGTAGAGGAATTGGTCATCCATAGGGAGGACGAGCATTTGCCCTTTGATTACTTTGCTGCCTTGCTGGTTCCATAACGACAAATCCTTGGAGATCGTTTGGTCTTGATTGATGCGCGCTCCGATCTGCATTGGACCGTAGATGAGCTCTTGCTTGGATAGGCGCAGCACTTCGATTTCGCCCAGGCGGGTGCCATCGCAACGGGCGGCCATGAGGCCGATCATATTCTGTTTATTACGCGGAGTGAAGGTGGTGAGGAGCAGGAATTCCGGTTTGGTTTCGCCGGGGAGCGTCGCCATCAAGTAGGTGGGCGTGGCTTCGCCAGGTTTGCCATCCATGCCGTCGGAGGTTTGCGCCAGATCCCAGGGGTCTTCACGATTGTAGAAGGCCTCGGGGTCTTTCATGTGATAGGTGCGGTACATCTCGGCTTGTACGCGGAAGAGGGTTTCGGGGTAGCGGGCGTGGGCGCGCAGGTCCGGCGGCATGTTGGCGGCTGGCTCAAAAAGCTTGGGGAAAATCTTGCGATAGGCGGAGAGAACGGGGTCCGCGTCATCCCAGGCGTAGAGGTGGATGGCGCC